>NZ_JBCNFP010000003.1:0-88119 GCF_050481165.1 Paenibacillus cisolokensis | reverse complement strand
GTTCCGCTCCGCGGCGGCTGCTTGGCCGCGCCGCGCGCGCGATGGCCGACAGCCGGCGCGCGGACGGCAGAAGCTTCGGGCAGGCGCTGGGAGACGCGGTAACGGGCAGCGTGCAGAAGCTGATGGCCGTCGGCGGACTGATCATCGTCTGCGCCGTGGCCGTTCGGATGCTGCAGGATGCGTTCCCCGCGGCGTGGCCGTTCGCCCTTCCGGCACTGCTGGAAGGCCATATCGGCGCCTATGCCGCCGCTTCCTGGGACGGGCCCGGCGGCACGGCGTGGACCGTCGCCCTGCTGGCCGCCACGCTCGCCTGGGGCGGATTCGGCGCCATTCTGCAGGCGTCCGTTTCGCTTGCGAAAAGCGGCTTGCGGCTTTGGCCGCTCGTTGCCGCCCGTCTCGTCCATGCCACCGCCGCATTCGCCGCCGTCATGCTGCTGTGGCGGCCGGCGGCCGCCGTCTGGACGCTCGCCGGCTTCGGCGAAATCGCGGCCTTCGCAAGCGGGACGGCCGCCATCCCCGCGGCGGTCCGGGCCGGCGATCTGCCTTCCGTCTGGCCCTTCGTGCCGATGCTTGTGGCGCTATGCGGTCTGGCGCTCGGGCTGCTCGCCCTCTGCTCGTGGCCCGCGTCGCGCTCGCGCGGCCGCTAGCGGCCATGCGCATGAACCGCCTGCCGCCGCCTCGCGAAACGATGCGGCATTTTTACGATACGAGTATAGAAATGGTTGTTTGCGATTCAATCGGAATATTTTTGCGCCAGCGCGCGTTCGACCTCCGGCGGCACCAGCTCGTGAATGGGGCCGTTGAACTTGGCGATCTCCTTCACCATGCTGGAGCTCAAATACGAATATTTGGGGTTGGTCATCATAAAGATCGTTTCAATTTCCCCGTCCAGCTGATGGTTCAACGACGCCATCTGCAGCTCGTACTCGAAATCGGTAACCGAACGGATGCCCCGCACGATGACCTGCGCCTGCCGCGAGCGCATGAAGCGCACGAGCAGATCGCGGAAGCCGTCGATCGTCACGTTGGGCAAATCGCGCGTCACCTCGGCAAGCAGCTGCTTGCGCTCCTCTATCGTAAACAGCGGATTTTTGCTCGTATTGTTCAGTACCGCCACGATGAGGCGATCGAATTGCTTCGCCGCCCGCCGGATAATATCGAGATGGCCGTATGTGACCGGGTCGAAACTGCCCGGATATACGGCGATTCGCTGGGACTGCTGCTGTTCATTCGGTTGCATGTTCGCGTCCTCCCCGCGCGCCCCGGTCCGCCCGGTACGTATAGATCGTAACCGCCGTTTCCCCGTAGCGCGAATGCTTCTGTTGAATAAATGGTCCTGCCTGTTCCGGATATGTATGCGCGGAATCGTGCTCGACGACGATCGATGCGCCATCCTCAAGCAGTCCGAGCTTGTCCATCTCCCCCATAACCTTGTCCATATCGGTCATCCGGTATGGCGGATCCAGAAATACGAGACGGAACTCCAGGCCGCGCTTTCCGAGCGCTTTGATCGCACGGTCCGCGTCGTTGCGGTAAATTTCGGCCCGGTCCGCCATGCCGGCCGCCTCCACGTTGCGGCGGACGACATCGACGCTCTGCCGATCGCGATCGACGAACACCGCCCGCTCCGCTCCCCGGCTGAGCGCTTCGATGCCGAGACCGCCGGTGCCGGCGAACAGGTCGAGCGCCCAACCGCCGTCAAAATACGGGCCGATCATGCTGAAGATCGCTTCCTTCACCTTATCCGTCGTCGGCCTTGTATTCATGCCGGGCACCGCCCGAAGCGGCCGCCCTTTCGCCGTTCCCGCGATGACTCTCACGTTGAGCTTTTTCCCCTTTCATCGGCGATTTCGCTTCTGCTATCGTACCACACTTTTCCCGGCTCGCGAAAGCCGGGGCATGCGCATTTCCCCGCTCCCGAACCGGACGAAGTGGGCAGCGGCAGCCGGCCTGTCCCCAGTCATGGCGCGTCGCCCGGCCGCCTATATATAAACGAAGGAATGCGCCCGAACGGCTTCCTTTCGGATCCGAACGGCGGCGGCAACGGCGCATACGGGAGGAGTGGTGGCGATGGATTGGGGGACGCGTCTGTTTCGTTCGATGCTGCTCGGACTGGCAGGCAACCGGCTGGCGGAATCGTTGTCCAACCGGTACGGAATGAAGCTCGGAGCGGGGCGGTTCGTAGCCGGCGAAACGCTGGAGGAAGCGCTGGAGAAAATCAAGGCGCTCAATGCCAAAGGGATCGCGGTGACGGTCGATCATCTCGGGGAGAGCGTCCGCGACCCGGCGGAAGCGGACAATTATCGGACCGAATATTTGCGGCTTGTCGACGCGATCGCCCGGGATGGCGTGACCGGCAACGTCTCGCTCAAGCCGACGCAGATGGGGCTTTCGCTCGATCGCGGCGCGTGTCTGGAACGGATCCGCGCGATTGCCGAAGCGGCAAGCCGGCACGGCATGTTCGTCCGCCTCGATATGGAGAACAGTCCGTATACCGCGGCAACGATCGATCTCGTACGCGCTCTGCGGCGGGAAGGCTTGCCCAACGTCGGCACGGTCATCCAGGCCTATCTGTACCGGAGCGGGAAAGATGTCGTCGAGTTGACGGCCGAAGGCGTCAACCTGCGCCTTGTGAAAGGCGCTTACAAGGAACCGCCGCGCATCGCCTTCCCGAATCGCCGGGACGTCGACGCCAATTTCCGGCAGCTTATCGGGACGCGTCTCGACTCCGGCGTCTATTCGGCGGTGGCGACGCATGACACCGACATTATCGATTGGACGAAATGGTATGCGAAGCGGAAGCGGATACCGCGCGACCGCTTCGAATTTCAAATGCTGTACGGCATCCGCACGCCGCTGCAGGAAGAGCTCGCCCGAGAGGGCTACACCGTGCGCAGCTATGTGCCTTACGGCCGAATGTGGTACCCGTATTTCGTCCGCCGCCTGGCGGAGCGGCCCGCCAACGTCGGCTTTATCGTCCGAAATCTGCTCGCGCGCCGCTGATACGAGCGATGTCTGCCTCCTGTCTTTGGCCGAACGATCGCGCGAACATGAAATTTTTAAACATTTTTGGGGATGCCGCGTATAAAAAAAACCTTTCCGGTTCATCATGTAATTAGCGGCGTCGAAAGATGCCGTAGACAACCGCGGAGAAGACTTACGTTTCCCCATAAGCTCTTCGTCCGGTTTCTCCTCTCCCATGAAAGGGCGTCCCGAAAGGGGCGCCCGAATTTTTTGCTTATTCGCTTGATTTTACTGATACTTACAGTGTACCGGCAATTTCGACTTAGGCCGCGGGGTTACGAATTTAATTAACCTGGAGGGGATGCTTGAGAGATGATTGATGCTGTACGAGGAGTTGTTCTTGCTACTGTTGTCCCCGGATGTGCCATCACAATAACTTACCGATGATTAATAAGAACGGTGGGTTAGTGAATTTTCTCGGTTGAGGGCAAGGATATTCTCCCCTCCCATTTCAGTCAATAAGAATGGTTTAGACTAAGGTCTATAGCTGAAAAAGCATGTATGAACTTGGCGTTAAAGTAAATTTCAACGTTACGGACGAAGCCCCGCAAGCCGCTAAGGCCGCGAGGCTTCATCTTATTGAACAGGCCGGCCGGAAGCCGCCGTCAGCCGTCCGCCCCTTCCAGCCCGTAAAACCGCCGGCCGTTGCGCAGCAGCGCCGCCGCCGTCTCTTCGGCCGAAAGCCCTTTGATCGCGGCGATATGCCGGACAACGTCCGCCGTCATCTCCGGACGGGTCTTGCGGCCGGCCATCGACCCCTCGAACGGCCACGGGCCGTCCGTCTCGGTCATGATCAGTTCGAGCGGATATCGCCGGACAAGCTCCCGAATGTCGGGCTCGTATTCGACGTCCGGCGTAACCGATATATAGAAGCGCCGGGCGGCCAGGCGGGCGATCGTTTCGTCCGAACCCTTGAACCAGTGGAAATGGGCGCGGCGGACGCCGTGCCGTTCCAGCAGCGCGCACGCCTTGTCCGCATCCTCGTATACCGCATGCAGCGCGATGGGGCGATCCAGCTCGGCGGCGAGCGCCGCGAACCGGTCGAGCAGCCGGATATACGGCGCTTCGTCGAACCGCCTGCCGCCTCCTTCCGCTTCGGTGCGCGTGTAATAGGGCAGCCCCACCTCGCCGATCGCGAACGGCTCCCCGGCGTTATGCCGGGCGCGAATCCAGGCGAACAGCCGCTCTTCCGTCTCCGCATCCGGCAGCGGCTGCTCGGGATGCCAGCCGTAAGCCGGATGAACCCGTCCCGGATAACGGCGCGCCAGTTCCGCGTTGCGCATGCAGGAAGCAAGATCCATCGACACCGCGACGACATGGGCGACGCCGTGTGCAAATGCGCGTTCGAGCAGCGGACCGCGCTCGTCTTCGTCGTACAGGTCGACGTGCAGATGGGCGTCCATCCAGACGAGCGGCCGCTCCGCCACGCCCGGTACGCCCGACGCCCCCGCCGTTTCCGGCTTTTCGGGCTTTTTCGGCGAAGCCGCGGCCACGCCCGCCTCCGGCGTCCCCGGTCTCGCCTCCGCTCCCGCCGTTTGCGGCTTGCCCGACGCTCCCGCTTTCTCCTCGTATGCCTTGACGCTCATCGCGCTCCCTCCCCGACTTCTCCGTACGCTTGCAGCCGTTCGTAAATGTCCTGCTTGATCGCATTGAATTCCGGCGACGTCCACAACGCTTCATCCCGCGGACGCGGAAACGGCACCTTCCGCTCGTAAATCACGGCGGCCGGCGAAGGCGACAGCACCAGCACGCGGTCGGACAGGAGCAGCGCCTCCTCGATGCTGTGCGTGACGAACAGCACCGCGCGGCGGTTTTGCTCCCAGATCGACAGCAGCCAGCGCTGCATCCTAAGCCGCGTCAGCGCATCGAGCGCGCCGAAGGGCTCGTCCAGACACATGAGCGGCTGCGGCGACAGCAGCGCCCGCAGAAACGATACGCGCTGCTGCATGCCGCCCGACAACAGATGCGGATACGATTCGGCATAATCGCCAAGGCCAATGCGCGCGAGCCATTCCCGCGATTGCGTCCGCGCCTCCCGCCGGGGTACGCCGGCGATTTCGAGCGCCAGCTCGACGTTGGCCGCGACCGTCCGCCAGGGCATGAGCGACGCTTGCTGGGGCATGTACGCGATGAGCCCCCGCCGTCCGTTCGCCGGTCTGCCGCCGATGCGGATATCCCCGGCGTCAGGCCGCTCGAGTCCGCCGATCAGCCGGAACAGCGTCGTCTTCCCGCTGCCCGACGGGCCGATCAGCGAGACGAATTCGCCCTCGTTCACCGTCAGCGATACGCCGCCCAGCACTTCGCGGGACGCTTTCCCCCGGCCAAAGCTTTTGCGCAGACCGGCGATTTCGAGCGCCGGCACAGCATCCTTCATTTCGGCCGCCCCCCTTCGTCTCCGCCAGCCGGACGCCAGCGGATGAACAGCCGCTCCGCAGCGGCAGCGGCAGCGAACAGCGCGAGGCTCATCGCCACGACGAGCGCCACGGCCGCGAACACCCTCGCCGGCTGAAAGCCTTTGGACGACAGCAGCATGAAATAGCCGAGTCCTTTCTCCGCGCCGATCCACTCCGCGATGACGCCGCTCATCACGCTGTAGGTGGCGGCGATTTTCAGCCCCGAAAACAGATACGGCATCGCATTCGGCAGCTCCAGCTTCCACAGCATCTCCCGCTTGTTCGCGCCGATCATGCGCATATATTCGGCCAGATGCGGATCGCTTTGCGCAAGGCCCGTCAGCATCGCCACGCATACCGGGAAAAAGCAGACGAGCGCCACGAGCAGCACCTTGGGAAGCAGCGTAAAGCCGAACCAGATCAGAAACAGCGGGCCGATGACGATAATCGGGATATTTTGCGACAGGACGAGCAGCGGATAGAGCGCCGCCTTGACGCCTGGCAGCAGATGCAGCAAGGCGGCGAGCGCAAGGCCCGCCGCCGTTCCCGCAGCGAAGCCGATCAGCGTCAGCTGCGCCGTTGCCGCCGCATGCTCCAGCAGCCGCGGTGCGATCGCCAGCGCCTCCCGCGCAATGGCGAGCGGCGACGGCAGCAGCCACGGCTCGATCAGCCCGAGATCGGAGACGAGCTGCCAAGCGGCCAGACCGAGCAGCGACAGCGCGGCCGGCGGCCAGATGACACGCAGCGTTCCTTTATTTCCCATCGGGATATTTCTCCAACAGCCGGTCCATCGAGGCGCCGGACGGATTGTAATAGATCTTGACCTGCGAGATGACGGACGGACAACCGAGCTCCGCCATCGCCTCGCTCATTCGTTCGACAATGCCGAGCAGCTCGCCGAGTTCCCCTTCCATCGTCGTCTCCAGCGGGCCGACCCGGTACGGCACCCCGGACGCCTTGATGATGTCGATCGCCCGGTCGACGTACGGATAGACGCTTTCCCCTCCCGGCGTCGTCGGCAATATTTGGATGCTTACCAGCGCATTCGCCATCGCTTGCTCTCCCCTTCACCTGAAAATATGAACAGCCGCGGGCAGCGGCGCGGGACCAACGAGCCCGTGCGCGCCGCTGAACCGCGGCGGTCAGCCCGGCAGGAAGTCGTTCGTGAACGCCTTCTCCGCTTCGAGCTCCTTCTCCAGCAGCTTATGTTCATACATCCACTCGGCATACTTTTGCCAAACTTCGAGCTTCTGTTCGCCCCAGCGGGGAGCATCGTCGCGATACTTCGGACTGAGCCACTTCTGGCTGGCGCGAACGAGCTCCGCGTTAAGATCCGGTTCGGCGGCGATCAGCACTTCGGCCGCTTCCTCCGGATTGTCGATCGCGAATTCGTATCCTTTCGCCGCGCCCGCCAGGAAAGCCTTGACAAGCTCCGGCTTTTCCGCGATCAGCGACTCGCTCGTCGTCAGCACCGGCGTATAGTAGTCCAGCTTGTCGCTATAGTCCGCGACATAGAGGATGTCCAGCTTCTCGCCGCGCAGCTCCGCTTCGATTCCCGTCCAGGCATAGAAAATCCAGGCGAAATCGATGTCCCGCTTCACGGCCGTAAAGAAATCGGCGTTGCCGATGTTAACGATATCGACCTTGCTGACGTCCGCGCCCTGCTCCTCCATAATCGAGGCCAGCATCGCTTCTTCCACCGGCGAACCCCAGCCGCCGTACTTTTTGCCTTCGAAATCTTTCGGCTCCTTGATATTTTTGTCGGCGGGAGCGGCAAAGCCCGACGTGTTGTGCTGGATGACCGCCGCGATCGACACGATCGGCACCCCTTGCACGCGCGCCAGCGTCACGCTCTCCTGATAGCTCACGCCGAATTCGGCCGTCCCTTTCGCCACCATCGCGTCCGCGCCCGCTTCGCCCGGCTGCACGATTTCCACATCGAGCCCCTGCTCCTTGAAGAAGCCTTTGTCCCGCGCCACATAGAGCCCCGTATGGTTCGTATTCGGCGTCCAGTCGAGCACAAGCTGCACTTTCGTCAGCTCCTTCTCCTGCGGCTCCCCCTCTCCCGTCTGCGCCTCCGGATCTTTGGCGCCTCCGGACGAGCCGCACGCGGACAGCAGCAGCGCGAGCGCGATGGCCGCGATCCCCCATTTTCGGCTGAAGCGTCTGTCTGTTTTCATGATGATTTCTCCCCTTCTTTTACCGGTCCTAACGACCTGTCATCCGTTCACGCAATCGCACAGTCCGAAGGCCGAAACGGAACCCGGGCGCTAGCCCGTTCAATAAAAAAAACGCCCTCCGTCTGGAGGGCGTCCGAATGCCGTACGCGTGCGTCCGCACGAGCAACCCCGGCTTACGCGCGGCAACGCGCAATCAATAAATCAGTTCCTACGCTGGCATTATCCAGATCAGGTATACGGGTCGGGATTTGTTGCGCACGCAAGCGGAATCCCCTCTCAGCCGGCCTCTCCAGCTCCCCGGTGCTATGCGGTTGTGAACAGCTGATTTCTATTATAGCAGAAGGCGGCAAAAAAGCTACCGCGATTTCCCCGACCCTATGCTTCGAATCCAGGCCAGCACGTCGGCGCAGTACGGCTCATCTTTGTAATACTCCATAAAAATATCTCTGCGATTCCCCATACCGGCCGCCAGCCGAGCCGCGACCTCGCTTTCGCGCTGTCCAGCTGCAGCATATGCGCCTCATGCGGTCCCGCGTCGACGGCGGCCGCGGCGCTCACGGGCGCCAGCGTTCCGAGCCTGGCGCACAGCCTTTCGGCTAGCTCGATACGACTCCTTCGGCAGGCTGGTATGGACTGTTTCCAAGGAACAAAGGATTGTTTTTCATCTTGTCCCGCATAATCCGGCATTTGTCCGCGAGGCATTCGCACAAGCATTAATTCCCAGTGCCCGTATACTATTGTAAGTCCAACCGAAAGGAGAGAACCAGATGTACTGTCGACCTTTTTGTCCGGACGCCGCCGTTTACGATCCGCCGCGCCGAATATACCGCGATATTTGTCACCCGCAGCGCGTCCATGTCATTCATCCGATTGAAATCGTAAACCGTCACCACTGTATCCCGGTTTATCATCACCGCTACGTTTATTCCGTGCGCGACGAAGTTGGGCCTTACGGTCCGGACGGCGGCACGCAGGGGGTCCGGGGAGCGCAAGACATACGCCGCTCGCGCGGATTCCACAAATCCCACGGTTTGAAAAAACTGAGGTAGCGGTTGCCGTTCGCGTACACTTTCGCGTTGCGAAAAGGGCGGTTCGCTGTCCCTTTCTGAGTGGGCTATTTCGGTTCAAAGGTCCGCCCGGCATAGGCCTGGCGGGCCTTTTCTCCGCCCGATTCCGCCTTCTGGCGTTATTTTTTACCACTTGCATAGCGAACGTTTGTTCGTTATATAATAATGAATGCCCAGTACCTCATAGTCGGGGGGAACCGGAATGCCGCAATCTCCTTTGCCCACGGAAGAGGAGCTGCTTCTGGTCAAAGAGTCCCTGATCATTCCGGTCATGCTCGATGTGCTGGAGCGGGACATTGCCGCCGTCGGTTCCGGCGGCTTTACGTTTCCTTCCCTTTATGCAGCCGTCCTGCGCCGGATTCAGGAAGGGGTGATCCGAAGACAACATGAGCTGAACGGCGAATTGAAATCCCGCAGCATCCAAGTATACGGGACGCGCCGCACCCGGTTTTCGCTGTCGGCCCGGTACCGGTGCCGGGGCTACGAGCACCGCATGGTGCTGCTCTGGGATCTGATCCGGGCGGAAATGGAAATCGGACTGGCGGACCGTCTGAACATCCAGATTGAAGGCGGAGATTGACAAATGAACAGCAGCGAGAAGCGCGTCATTTTCCTTGCGGACTGCCAATCTTTCTACGCATCGGTCGAGAAAGCGGCCGCTCCCTGGTACCGCGATCAACCGCTCGTCGTAGCCGGGGATCCCGAACGGCGGAGCGGCATCGTGCTCGCCGCCTGTCCGCTGGCGAAGAAGTTCGGCATTGTGACGGGGGAAGCGTTGGGCCAGGCGCTGGCCAAATGTCCGGATTTGGTCGTGCGCCGGCCGAGGATGGAAACGTACATTCGCGCTTCCATGCAAATTACGAACATTTTGGAGTCGTATTCCGATCTGGTGGAGCCGTTTAGCATCGACGAGCAGTTTATCGACGTTTCGGCCAGCCTGGCTCATTTTCAATGCACCCCGCTCGAGCTCGCCCGGCATATCCAGATACGGGTGCGCAACGAAACGGGCATTTATACCCGCATAGGGATCGGCGAAAACAAGATATTGGCCAAAATGGCCTGCGACAATTTCGCCAAAAAGAACGAAACGGGCGTGTTTCAATTAACCCGCGACAATATGGAAGAGCTTTGGGTCCGCCCGACGGACTGCCTGTTCGGCGTCGGCACCCGCACGATGAACCATCTGCGGCAGATCGGGATCGACACGATCGGCAAGCTCGCCCGCACGCCGCTGCCCGAGCTGAAGCGGAAAATGAAAACGTATATGAAGAAGCAGTGCGATATATGGAGCGAAGTGATGTGGCGGACGGCGAACGGCTACGACGATTCGCCCGTAACGCCCGACGCCTTCGACCGGCAGAAAGGGATCGGCCGCCAGACGACGCTGCCGTACGATTACCAAAATCCGGACGATATCAACGTCGTCCTTTTGGGTATCAATATTAAAATATGTGTGCATAAAACTAAAAAGCCTTTAATCGCCTGGAAAAACAGTGTTTTTTGGGCAGTTTAATATTGAGCATAAATAAATATTGAGCATAATTCTGTCTATTTATGCTCAATTTTGCGGGAAGGTGTCGAATGAGGAGTTAGGCGGGAGGCTGATTGTATGACACAAGCGCCCTTGGAGACTGAAGGAGACCTCCAATTGGTCAAAGAATACATTTTACTCCCTATTCTTTTGGATGTGTTGGAAAGGGATATTAAAGCATTAGGGACAGTAAAGCTAAAGATGGACGTTGTATATGTAAGAGCCTTACGATCTGCGCAAGATTTAATCACTGCAGACGTTACGTTGCTTCGGAAAAAAATGCGCGGCAGAGGAATAAAGGTGTACGAGCAACAGCGAACCGAATTGTGCATTGAGGCCCGTTATTTGTGCAGGGGCTATCAACATAGGTTCTCTATGCTTTGGGGTTTGGTAAAAGCGGAGCTTAATAAATATTTGAGTAAATATCTGAACGTCAACTTAAGGAGTAGCCTATGAAAAGCGATAACAAAGGTCGAATCGTAATGTTGGCGGATTGTCAATCATTTTACGCAAGTGTTGAAAAAGCCGCCCATCCCGAGTATGAAGATCAACCTGTTGTTGTTGCAGGAGACCCAGCCCGTCGCTCCGGGATCATCCTCGCCGCGTGTCCCCTTGCAAAGCAACATGGTATTACTACTGCAGAAAGGCTTGGAGAGGCACTTGCAAAATGTCCTGATCTAGTGGTCATTCGTCCTCGTATGGAGGAATACATCAGGGTATCCTTGCAAATTACAGAAATTTATCAATCCTACACTGACTTGGTAGAGCCGTACAGCATAGATGAACAGTATTTGGATGTCACGGGAAGTTTACAGCTTTTTGGCGATCCTCATGAGATTGCTAAGAGCATTCAGGATAAAGTCATGAAAGAAACGGGCGTTCGTGTACGCATTGGAATTAGTGAAAATAAGGTACTCTCCAAAATGGCATGCGATAATTTCGCCAAACGTAATTCTTCGGGTATTTTCCACTTGCCTGTGGAAGATCTGCAAGAAGTGCTTTGGCCTTTGCCGATTCATCAGATGTTTATGGTGGGCTCCCGGATGTGCCGGCATTTAACGAGCATGGGGATATATACAATTGGCCAGTTGGCTCAGACTCCCCTGGCAAAATTAAGATCCAAGTGGGGAGTGAATGGCGAAGTTCTGTGGCTTATTGCCAACGGCAAGGATAATTCCCCGGTAACTCCAAGTACACACGATTTGCAAAAAGCAATCGGCCATCAGATGACCCTTCCATTCGATTATCGGGAGTTTGACGACATCATGGTTCCCCTGTTAGAACTCTCGGAGTTAGTATGTCAACGAACCCGAACGAAAGGCTATATGGGCTCGGTAGTCTCGGTAGGTTGTCAAGGAGCCGATTTTGATCACCCTTCCGGCTTCTACAGACAAATGAAATTACCCGACCCGACGAATCTCACGGATGAGGTTTTCCATGCAGCGAAAAAACTATTTAAACGACATTGGGATGGGTTGCCCATTCGAAAAATTGGGGTCACTTTAAGTCAATTGGTAAGCGATCAGGAATATCAGCTTACTTTATTCAATAACCGCGAAGTAAAGTTAGCGTTGGAAAGAACCACTGACCGTATTAAAGAGAAATACGGAAGCACCGCGATCATGAGGGCCTCTTCTTTAAAAGCTTCGGGCCAAGCGCGGGATCGAGCGCAAAAAATTGGAGGACATTATAAATGAGTAAAAAACTGCAAGGAAATGGTCTGTTCGAATCGTCCAGAATGATGCTTCCGGAACACAGGGAGGCTTACATCCTGCACCAGCAGAACTTGCGAAAGAGTCCGCCGCCACAATTAGATGATCAAGAAATGGAACGGATATCCATGCTCATTGCTGAATCAATGCAGCTCAGGAAAGAGGTAATTTTAGTATTATTCGGTGAATTTAATGTAACGGAAATAACAGGAGTCGTGACAAAAATTGATCTACAACAAAAAAACATCAAATTCACCCATGGCAATGATTTTCGTTGGATAAAGGTATCGGACATTATTGACGGTATGTGGAAATGATTTGTAATAAGGAAAACTTGAAGAGCTATCCTTAAAAGTCATCGCAGATGGCTTCCGGTATAGCTCTTTTTTACTGAAATATGCAAAGGTCTGAAAGGAGCCAATAGATACAGAGGAACAATTAGTGGATCTCGAACCTGAATATTTTAGATGCCCTTGGGAAATAATCAAATGAGTATTTGAATAATCGATGGATTTATTGTATGATGATAATCAAATATTGATTTGATTGTTGAGGTGAGGATATGAACAGGAAAGAAAAGGATTCATGTGAAATTTACTGTTACGACGAACCTAAAGTCCGAAAGGTACAAAATGCGCTCGAAAGACAAAATATTCAAGGCATGATTAAGATGTTCAAGGTTTTAGCTGACGAAACAAGAATGAAAATCGCCTTTGCCCTGTGCGAAGAGGATGAATTATGTGTTTGTGATGTGGCTAACATCATCGGCTCTTCAATGGCCACAGCCTCACACCACCTTCGCACCTTAAAACAGCTTGGCCTAGCCAAATACCGCAAGGATGGTAAATTAGTTTTTTATTCGCTGGAAGATGACCATGTTCGTCAACTGGTGCAGCTAGCTTCTACTCATTCGAGGGAGTTGATCATCAATGGAAAATAAAATTGAAAACACCGAAGATAAAAACGTCTACAGGGTTCAAGGCTTTACCTGTACGAATTGCGCAGGCATTTTCGAGAAAAATGTAAAAAATTTGCCGGGCGTAAAAGACGCGCAAGTCAATTTTGGAGCATCTAAAATCACCGTTTATGGAAGGACTACAGTTGAGGAATTGGAAAAGGCCGGCGCGTTTGAAAACCTGAAAGTTACACCTGAAAAGCAACGATCTATTGAAAAGAAAAAGCCTTTCTGGAAAGAACATTGGAACGTACTGCTTTCGGCTATCTTGCTTGTCGCAGGGTACTTATTAGGTGAGCAGTACGGTGAGGAAAGCATCTTATCCGCTATTTCTTACGCGGCTTCTATTATTATCGGCGGTTATGAATTATTTAAAAAAGGAATCAAAAATCTTTTCCGGCTTCAGTTCGATATGAACACCCTAATGACGGTCGCCATCATCGGTGCCGCGGCGATCGGAGAATGGGGCGAAGGCGCGACTGTCGTTATCTTGTTTGCGATCAGTGAAGTTTTGGAACGTTACTCCATGGAAAAAGCGCGTCAATCCATTCGTTCCCTGATGGATATTGCACCGAAGGAAGCTCTGATCCGACGCGGTTCCGAAGAAATTACGGTAAACGTCGATGATATACAGGTTGGCGATGTCATGATTGTAAAGCCAGGTCAAAAACTTGCAATGGATGGTGTTGTTATTAAAGGAACATCAACCATTAACCAAGCCGCGATTACTGGCGAATCGGTTCCCGTGACGAAAACAATTGACGATGAAGTGTTCGCTGGTACATTGAACGAAGAAGGTTTGCTTGAAGTCAAAGTAACGAAGCGCGTCGAGGATACAACGATTTCTAAAATTATTCACCTTGTTGAAGAAGCTCAAGCTGAAAGAGCGCCATCTCAAGCGTTTGTTGACCGATTCGCGAAATACTATACACCTGCGATTATGATTTTGGCATTAGGTATTGCGGTTGTTCCACCTCTGTTCGTCGGTGCAGATTGGGGCGATTGGGTATATCGAGGATTAGCGTTGCTCGTCGTCGGCTGTCCTTGCGCATTGGTCATTTCGACACCTGTTTCGATTGTTACAGCCATCGGCAACGCGGCGAAAAATGGCGTTCTTATCAAAGGCGGCATTCACCTTGAGGAAGCCGGCAGACTATCCGCAATTGCGTTTGATAAAACAGGTACTCTGACGAAGGGGGTTCCAGAAGTAACAGATGTCGTTACTTTCGGAACGAAAAACGAAAATGAATTGCTTTCAATCGCGGCAGTTATCGAAAAAGGTTCGCAACATCCGCTCGCATCCGCGATTGTTCGTAAAGCGGAAAACCTCGGAGAAGACCTAACCCTAGTCGTTGAGGATTTCCAATCGATCACCGGGAAAGGTGTTAAAGCCAATGTAAACGGGGAATTGTATTACGTCGGTAGTCCGAAACTCTTTGCTGAACTTCATTCCGACATCAGCGTTGAAACGAATCAGCGCATTGAAGAATTACAAAAACAAGGGAAAACGGTTATGGTATTAGGCACAGAACAACAGATTCTTGCCTTAATAGCAGTCGCTGATGAAGTGCGTGATTCCAGTACAGTCGTAATTAAGCAATTACACGAAATTGGAATCAAGAAAACGATTATGCTTACGGGTGATAATCAAGCAACCGCCGAAGCAATCGGGCGGCGTTTGAATGTTACAGACGTTAAAGCTGATCTAATGCCCCAAGATAAATTAGATTACATCAAGCAGCTTCGTAAAGACTATGGTAAAGTTGCGATGATTGGCGACGGCGTTAACGACGCGCCTGCGCTCGCGGCTTCAACGGTTGGTATCGCTATGGGCGGCGCGGGTACGGATACTGCCCTCGAAACCGCAGATATTGCTTTGATGGCTGACGATTTAAGCAAATTACCCTATACGATTCGACTAAGCCGAAAAACCCTTGCAATCATCAAGCAGAACATTACGTTTTCACTTGGTATTAAGCTCTTAGCTTTGGCTCTAATTGTCCCTGGATGGTTGACGTTATGGTTGGCCATTTTCGCAGATATGGGGGCCACGCTTATTGTTACATTGAATAGCCTTCGTCTGTTAAAAGTCAGAGGTAATAATCGGATATGAATAACCGTTGGAATAAAGTGATTTATCGGTTATGGGCACCCTTTTATGATTCTCTTTTCAATTCCGGTCCTTTTTTAAAGGCACGGAAAAAGATCTTTGAGAACCTCGACATTAAGCCTAAAAGCAAAAGTTCTTTTTGTAGGCGTCGGGACAGGAGCAGATTTGCAGTTCATTATGGACAAAAATATTTCTGTATCTGCAATTGACTTATCATCCGAAATGCTTGATCGAGCTAGGAATAAATATGACTCCCCCAATTTTAAGTTCATAGAAATGGATGCGCAAGAATTGACCTTTTCACCGGAATCGTTCGATATGGTTATTGCAAATCTGATCTTATCCGTTGTCCCCGAGCCGAATCGATGTTTTCAAGAAATGATTCGGGTTACGCGAGCTGGGGGGCGAATAATCATTTTCGATAAATTTGCCCCTCCCTCGCAGGATTTGCCGGTAATAAAAAAATCCTTCGTCCCATCGTAGCAACGATGGGTACGGACATCGGACGACATTTCGAACAAATCATCATGCCGTATGAGAAACATATTCGAGTGGAGGAAGATGCATCAGCATTGTTTAACGGAATGTATCGAAAAATTATATTACAAAAAGTATAGAGTTACCAGTACCGCCAGGGGTTGGGGTAGTACCAGCGAAGTTGATACTACCCGCAAAGTAGATATATATAAAGGGAATCATTTTCTGCTCTTCGAGGACTCCGCCTTGGCTTCGTCGTTCCGAAGGCTGATGATCGCCAAACAAAAAAGCGTGCCATAACGCTGCACGCCTTTTCTGTAATTTTAGCAACCTTCGGCAAGAAACTTTTCGACACGCGACTTAATCGCGTCCCGAACCGCTCGAAATTGGCTCATGATTTCTTCCTCGGTGCCGGTTGCCTTGGCTGGATCATCGAAGCCCCAATGCCATTTCACGACGTTTTTATTCGAAATCACCGGACAATGTTCGTCTGCATGGCCACATAACGTAATCACATAGTCAGCCCGATTCAAAATCTCCGGATCGATAACATCCGATGTATGACCGCTAATATCGACGCCAGCTTCCTTCATCACCTGGACGGCACGCGGATTCAGCCCATGTGCCTCCAACCCGGCGCTTTTTACTTCGTACCGATCATTACCGAGCGCCTTCAACCAACCATCCGCCATTTGGCTGCGGCAAGAGTTTCCCGTACAAAGAAAATAAACGAGTTTTTTGTTATCTGACATGATGATTCCTCCTGTTTATGTTAAGCTGCTTCCTTCGAAAAATACTTTCGCTGAAATCGGAGCGCGACGTTGACCAAGGCAATCATCACAGGGACTTCTACAAGAGGTCCGATCACGGCCGCAAATGCAGCGCCGGAATGAATTCCAAAGACCCCAACGGCAACAGCGATTGCCAGCTCAAAGTTATTCCCCGAGGCGGTAAATGCCAGTGTAGAAGTCACCGGATAATCAGCTCCGGCTTTTTTGCCCATGAAGAACGAAATCAGGAACATAACGACAAAGTAAATCAATAGCGGAATCGCGATCCTCACGACATCCAAAGGCAATTGGATGATCATCTCGCCTTTCAGCGAGAACATGACGATAATCGTAAACAGCAATGCGATAAGTGTAATGGGACTGATTTTCGGAATAAAGACCGTTTCGTACCAGGATCGCCCTTTTGCCTTCACAAGCGAATAGCGCGTAATCATTCCGGCCAAAAACGGTATCCCTAAATAAATAAACACGCTCTTGGCGACTTCGGCCATCGTAATATCAACAACGACGCCCTCCAACCCGAACCATCCCGGCAAAATCGTAACAAAGATATAGGTGTAGACAGAGTAAAACAAAACTTGAAAGATCGAGTTGAAAGCAACGAGTCCCGCCGCGTACTCGGCATCCCCTCTGCACAAATCGTTCCAAACGATAACCATTGCAATACAACGGGCTAAACCGATCATAATCAGGCCGACCATATATTCCGGATAGCCTTGGAGAAAAATAATAGCCAAGAAAAACATTAAGATCGGACCGATAAGCCAGTTTTGAATCAATGAAATGGTTAACACTTTGCCATTTCGAAAGACACGGCCGATTTCTTCGTATCGTACTTTCGCCAGCGGCGGATACATCATTAAAATGAGGCCAAGCGCAATCGGTATCGATGTGGTTCCAACTTGAAATTCATTCAAACCGGCGACAAAGTTAGGAAATACGTAACCCAAGCCAATTCCTATCGCCATCGCAACAAAAATCCATAACGTCAAATAGCGATCCAGAAATGAAAGTCGCTTTTTCTCTTGTTTACTCACTTGCTGTACACCCCCTTTACTCGCATATAACCGTTAGTCCTTGTTGCTCCAATTCCCGCAGCTCCTCGGATAGATCAGGCAAATGGGACAAAGCATAACGAATTTCCTCTAACCGCTTTTCATTAATCGAATAGAACACCCATTGCCCCTTTCGCGTTTCGCGGACCAGTTCAGCCGTTTTCAGACGGCTTAGATGTTTAGAAATGGCTGGCTGAGAAATGTTAAAGATAGGAACCAGTTCACATACACAGCAATCGCGAATCCGGAGCAAAGAAAGGATTTTCAGCCTTGTCGGATCGGCAAGAGCTTTCAGAATATCCGCTATCTTTTCAAATTCCATTGTCATGATGATCACCTCACATAAAACCATATAACCATATTGTTATTTATGTATGGTGAAAAGTCAATATTGAAATTTGTACGTCCTTTCACAGCTCATTTTCCGGATACAAGTAAATCAATACTTGCAAATTGCAATCAAATGTTTTATAACTGTTTCATGAGGTGAAGCACCGTGGAAAATGTACGTGAACTATTTCAAATCATGACTCGACGCTTTGGCTTTCTAAATAAAAACTGCTGTTCTGCCGGTGGCTGCGACATCTCCTTAATTCAAAGCCATATCCTTTACGAAATTGATCGCCAGCATAAGCCGTCCATCCAGAAAGTAGCAGAGGCATTAGGGACAGATATAACGACATTCAGCCGACAAGTCCAATCGTTAATCAAGATGAAATTAGTGAAGAAAACGCCCGATCCAGACGACCGGAGGGTAAATCTGCTTTCCCTAACGACGGAAGGCAAGTATGTTGCGGCGTCGATTGACCAACAAATGAACGACTATTTAAACGAAATCTTTTCGCACATGAACGATTTTGAAAAAGATACCGTCATTCGCTCGATCAAGCTATTAAACGAAGCGATGGCGAAATCCGGCCAATGCTGTTCAACCCCTTCTAGAGGGTGATCTTTTTTCTATATTACTTGCATATTGCAAGTAATTTGAGGAGGAATTGGAATGTCAGCGATTTTCGATGCAATCGTTATCGGGGGTGGGCAAGCCGGTCTTGCTTCCGGATATTACTTGAAGAAGAACGAGCTGCAATTTTTGATCCTGGAAGCAAGCGAGCAGGCAACCGGTTCTTGGCCACATTATTACGATAGTCTGAAGCTGTTTTCGCCAGCTCGTTTATCATCATTGCCGGGCATGAAGATACCCGGAGCTGCAACCCACTACCCATTGCGAAACGAGGTGATCCAGTATCTAAAGGCGTATGCCCAGCGTTTTGACTTGCCGATTCGCACCAACCAGAAGGTTATTGCCGTGGAGAAAAGCGATAACGGTTTTTCGATCCGAACGGCAGCTGGAGACGAATATCAGACGAGAACGATCATCAATGCGACAGGCTCCTTTCATAATCCCTATATGCCAGACATAAGCGGAAGGGAGGCCTTTCAAGGGGAAGTCCTCCACTCTTCATCGTATCGAAATCCGGATCGTTACCGGGGGCAACGAGTGGTGGTCGTCGGGCGCGGAAATTCTGCAGTTCAAATTGCGGTAGAGCTTGCCGACAGCAGCCATACATCGCTTGCCGTGCTTCGGCCTGTTCAGTTTACGAAAACAAAAGTACTCGGAATTGATCTGCATTTTTGGATCAGAGCCGTCGGCTTCGATACCTTTCCATTCTGGCGATTTGGCAAAAAGCCTCCAAGTTCGAGCTCTGTTGCGGATTTGAACGATTACCGAGCAAGATTAAAGGCTGGGAAGCCGGATCAACGGTCCATGTTTACCTCCTTTTACTCCGAGGGCGTCGTGTGGCCAGACGGAACGGAAGAACCGGTACAAACCGTCATCTTTGCGACCGGGTATCGTCCCAATCTGACATACCTTCAGCCCATCGGGGCGCTTGATGCCGAAGGGAAACCGTTGCAGACAGCAGGAATCAGCCTTTCCGTTCCGGGACTGTATTATGTCGGTTTGGAAGGACAGCGTTCCTTTGCTTCCGCCACATTAAGGGGGGTGGGGCCGGACGCGAAATATGTTGTTCGCAAGCTACTGCGTTACCTGAAAAATCACCTTTAGGGAGGCTAGTTCCCATGAACTGAATTGGTTCGCCGCGGAATACCTTATGAAACAGGAGCAGCGTGAAATAGAGCGCTCGGCACGGGAAGCTTGGAAATGGCAAAATCCCACGGAGTTATCGAGCCGCTTCCTTCGGAGACGGCAACTCACGATAGCAAACAAAGCAGCTTGTTGTACCCCTAGCTGCTGCTGCTGATTTGATAAAAAAGTTGAAGGAGAGATGATCCATGAACCAAGTAAAGAATGATCAAATTCGTCAAAATGTACGCAGTCGTTATAAGGAAATCGCCTTGCAAGAAGTGGAGCCGGGTTCGTGCTGCTCGCCAGCTTCAAGCTGCTGCGGAACGGCCAATGACGTTTCTTCGCAGTTGGGCTATTCAACCGAAGAATTAACGGCTGTTCCGGACGGTGCAAACCTTGGTCTTGGTTGCGGTAATCCGCAAGCCATTGCGGAGCTTAAGCCGGGTGAAGTGGTATTGGACCTAGGCAGCGGCGGCGGTTTCGATTGTTTTCTGGCGGCTCGGCAAGTCGGGGAAACCGGCTATGTGATCGGGGTCGATATGACGCCGGAAATGGTGAGCCGCGCGCGCAACAACGCCGCGAAAGGCGGGTTCACGAACACGGATTTTAGGCTGGGAGAAATCGAGCATTTGCCGGTCCCGGATCAAACGGTGGATGTTATCATTTCCAACTGCGTCATCAATCTTTCGCCGGATAAACAGCAAGTGTTTGATGAAGCATTCCGCGTTCTGCGCTCCGGCGGGCGTTTGGCCATTTCCGATGTCGTAACGACGGCAGAGCTTCCTGCGGAAATCAAAAACGACTTGGATGTTTTATATTCTGGGTGTATATCCGGGGCCTCGTCCGTTGACGAGCTGAAAACGATGCTTACGCAAAGTGGATTTAAGGATGTAGTGGTCGAGCCGAAAGAGGAATCCAGGGCGTTTATCAAAGATTGGGTTCCTGGATCGAAGGTAGAGGACTATATTGCCTCTGCCGTAATCAAAGCAATCAAACCGTAATGAATGTATAAACGTTCCTCCTTTGAATAATCAAAGTGAATCGGTCAAAGCAGCTCTAGCAAACATGTCCGGAGCTGCTTTGTTCGTGCTCCCTGCATGCCTGATCATTCTATTTAAGGAAACACATCTAGGATCAATCAATTTCAATATCGATATAATGGCCACCTTTTCGTGCATGCTCATGCATTCTTATATATTTTAAGGCATGCTGAATACCCTTTATTTTCCCTTGAAGAAAGAGATCATCAGGATCACGCTGAAGTTCCAAACCTAGTTCCAACAAGTATGATTCTAAATATTCTATAAGGTGAAAAAATGATTGTTCTTCTTCCATATCTTTCAACCCCGATACTTATCTATTGCCCAACGTTCATTATATAGATTTTCAGCTTCTTCTATGGACATTTGATTCAGAAGCTGTTCAAACTCAAGAATGATCGCTGCTGCGTCCATTGAATCAACATATCCAACCTTATCGAATGCAGCTATTAACGCACCTGTCGCGTGTTTAATAGTAATCTGGTTGCTCAAAATATTAGAAAGAGCGTCTATAAACAATTCACTATTAGCAAACGCAGCTTTCTGGAGAAACGAATCATCATGCTTTAAAATGCCACATATGGATTCAAGATAATTTCTAAAGGTATCTCCACATGGGAGCTTTTGAATATGGCGATTTAAAATATCAATTAAAAAAGCGACTTTCTCACAGTCATTTAATAATGACATGTTTATTCGCCCCCGTTACCTTAATATTTGGCAGTGTCCCGTCAAGTGGTGTAAAATGAATTTCTGCTGCATGACCCGGATTTACTTCTGCAAAAGCGTGGTGGATGTAAGAGGAAGTTGCTCCCATTTGACGATTTTCGCCATGGATTCGAGACTGAATAACGACGTGCGACGGTCCATTCATCTTGCTTCTCGATTAAGATGGCACCAATCAGTCGGATAACAGATTCCCATTTTGGAGAGATTCCTGTTGCGTCTGAACGTCGACGGATTTCGCCATTTAAACGCTCTAATGGGCTGGTAAAATGAATTTGACGCCAATGCTCCCCAGAAAAAACCATGTAGGCCAGTACGTCACTTCACTTAGTAGAATTCATACCGTGGCTTTCCTTGTCAAGAAGCTCTGAGGATTTTTACACCACTACTATGGACTATAACATTTCAGTTGCTCTAATACACGGCTTTTTTTCATCCGTATGGGATTATAATAGGAGTATTTTATAAAATGACCTGCTATAATATGGATGTTTCGAGTGAAACAAGCGAACCTTACCAAAAGAGCGATCTTCGAGAAGGTGTTAACCTTACTCGATGGATCGCTCTTTTGGTTTATAATTGGGTTAAGTGACGGAGAAGGGAGGATGTGGGATGGCGAGCCGTCGCGAGATGAATAGACGTTATGCTCAAGCGGTGATTTGTGAGCTTCAGCGATTAGGTTATTCAGGTGAACATGCAACGGACGTTTTTTTTCGTCATTACCGTGATATGAAGCGTACCTTTGGGCTTGAACCGAATGTACATGATTTTGCAATGTTAATCGATGAGTTTGAACGTACAATGAATCGCAAGTACAATCCGAACGATCCAAATTCAATTTATGTCGGACATTTACGTGATCGATTGAAAAGGAAAAAATGATGGAATCAAGACGATGTGACTGAATGAAATGACTGCACATAACGAGTGTGTTATATCACGAGTTTAGAACTATGGTAAGTAACGAACGGTTTTTACGAAGCTCTTAGGAAATCGATAAGGTTGGATACCCTGAGCAACATATTTAAAATGGACCCAGATGAAAAAAATAAAGTTTGTAAAGAACGCTAGGATACTGGTAATACATATCGGGGGTGAAAGGACATTATTTTGGTGATGGCAAAACATGAATGCAGAAAAGAAAACTTGTTCTGATTGCCCGATGCAGGTATCTATTAAGGCATATTGCCGGGCTATTATTTCATTTATCATCAAATATCTTAGATCTACAGTCTCTAATCTTCAGCTATTCCTCTGAGAAACGACCATCTATGAGAAATTTTCAAAAAGAATCATCATAATTCAGATTCATGAATCATCGAGTCTATACGCCGAAAGGAAACGCGGCGCTGTGCTGCCTCAACTGGGTCAACTTTGGTCAACCATAAAAACCACGGTAGACCATCAATATTTCGAGTAGACCGTTGTCTACAGTGAAGCGTATTGAATATCCCAAACAGCGCAATCCACCAGTTATAACAAAACAAGCGATCCGTCGAGATAAAGGTTTGACCGCCGTCTCGAGGAACGCTTGTCCAGTGACCACGCTTAGTCACAATATCAATTATATCATAAGTTGTTGAATACCACAGAGGGCAGAATATGCTGGCCTCACATCAATTATCAAATAATTCGGGATACATCTTCACAATATCCGCTTTTAAGGCTCGATCCTCAGTTTTTTTATTTATGGATATGATTTTTTCAAGCCCTTCTTCCTCTTGGAAGGTCTTATATGTGCTTTTGACCGCTACTTCGAGATACTGTTTTTTTAGTAATTTAATCTCGTTCTTGAGCGTTCTAATCCGCCCTTCTTTTAACGACAATTTAGCAACTAAGTCTTGGTTTTCCTGAAGAATTGTGTCATATTTCTTAGCCTTTTGATGCAAGGCATTGAGCATCTCATTATAGTGAGCTAATGCGTTAATCAAACCCGTTTTATTGTTCCAGTATGTTTCAACAAGCTCAACAACATTTGGTAAGGGAAGTGCACCATCAGTTCCTTCAACCTCCTGCTGCACTGGCTCGTTGAGCTTCGCTATTTGCTCTGACATTCTTCGTGTCCAAATAAATCGATTTATCCCGGTCTCTCTTTCCAAGATGGAAGGATTAATCTTCTTCCCTGGATTCTTTGAGATATATTTTAATAAGATGTCTTTTAATTGCTTATCTGTATATTTTGGCGGTGCTCCCTTTTTCACAATTCATCCTCCAGAAGGTGAGAATCGACCATTGCTTTTTGATCCATCAATCTCCTCAGTTCATTGCAGGCTGAGGATAGCTTTTCTTGGCCCGTTTGCTGATAAGTCAACGTTGTACAATCGTAATTCATTGATTTTGTGACATATCGAATGAGCTCCAATTGTTCCTTAATTCTGGTTTCCAGCAAATTAGAACAATCTTTCAGCCATGCCAATCCCTTTTGTTCGTCATCTGGCGAGAAAAGATAATATTCGCAAAAGCGGCAATCCCCGACCTGACAACGCGATGGGTGATCCGTACAATAGCCGTTTTCCACTTTGTATGTCTCTTGAAAATCATCAAGTCGGTAGATTCTACTTTTAGCAATTATAGCTTGAGTGCCAACATCCCAATTTGACCGCATTAATTTCTTACGGTTCATTCGAAGCATCTGCGCCGCGTGATGGACGAAAGATGAAGCGAAGTGATCCAAATGTTTATGATAATGCAATTGGGTTTCCAGTTGGTTATGCCCGCCTATACGGGCAATAGTTAGCATATTAAACCCTTGCAACATCATGTTGCAAAAGGCAAAGTGCCTGGTATCGCCAGGCTTTATTCTTTCTAAATCACCGTACTTCGGAGTAACGATTTCATCGTAAAATCGATCAATGATATTGATAAATTGGAAAGCGCCCATTTTCTCTCGCGCTTTTTCCTTCGTTTTTATTTTTACGTATTTCCGATATGCCTTATACGAGATCAAATAGTAGGATTCAGAATCGTAAGCTGATGTAAGTTGTTTATAATCCTCAATAAATTCAAAGACTTCTTGATTTATCTGGACAGTATCCGTTATCTCGAGTTTTCCCGGAAGGGTAGATTTCTTCTTTTTTCTCGGCAAAACCATCCAATATCTATCCTCATTATCTTTGAACGTGCAATCCCGGCGTAATGAATAAAATTCGACGGGGCGCATGGGAATGATACGGGTGATTCTCCACCATAACAAGAGTGGATAAAATTTCAATTTTTCTTCGTCAGTAGTACAGGTATTAAAATATTCATCTAAAGCATGATCGAAAAGCAGGATATCATGAAAATTGGGCAATTCGCGTACATTCGAGACTTTCGTATTAAAAATTGAACACAAATCGCTATACGCATCCGAATATGGGTGATTATAATAAGCAAGAAATTCCCTTATACTGGTGGCCATGGTAAACTGTTTATGCATCCCGAAACGGTTGAACGCATCTTCTAAATGTGATAAATAATCCGGTCGAAACCCCCGGGTAATTCGTATGGCTTCTTTTATTTTTGCAACATTTAGCCGAACGGTTTGTGCTTTAATGCCATTATATATTTTTTGTACTGTATAGCATTTTAAAGCCAAGTTGACCTCGCCATAGAGTTCGCAATCAAAGCGGAAAAGAATTTTGCTGGATTCACCTTGGGTGGACCATAAGTCGCCTTCAAAAGCTCCTGTAACAATAACTCCTTTCTGTTGCAATTCTCTAAACATTTCTTTGTATTCGTGAAGATCATTTCGACTAAAGGTGATCAGCTCAATACTTTCCAAGATAGTTCGATCACTTAGTTCCTCTATGGTTTTTCTTCTGTGTAATGCCGAGTGGAATTTAGCCATTAAATTTCCTCACTAAGTAAATTTTGAATAGCAATCATCTTTTCCTTTAGATTGTTAAGATCAATAAAAGTTTGAACATAGGATCTGCCAAATTGCTGCACTGCCTGATTTAACAGATCCAGAATTTGAAACAAAAACTTGCGGTCCCTGACACGTACAGCGGGATATTTGGTATTTTGAATCGATGAAATTAAACGCTCAAGTTCATGTTGGATCGAAATCAGGATATAAACTTTTGGTATCGCATTTTCACAATGTAGGCAACTTATAGCAGTTGGGGAAGTGCAATTTGGGTATGTCAAGCATTGTACATGCTGCAACTTGGCGGGCATCTCACCCTTATAAATTTTAAATAACAATGTGTTCAAGTCTTTTTCTGTGAGATTGGATAATCGCAAAGCCAAAGATTGTCTGCTTTGTTGCTGCCGGATTAGGAAATAGCTAAGTTGTTCCAGTTGGTAAGGACTAAAATCTTTTCGAAATTGTTCGATCAACACGGTGCTTTGCTCTAACTCTAGCTGCGGCGTGTTTGGCATAGAAAGACGAATAAGAAGATGGTATAGCCATCCAAAATGCCCCCGGTTAAACAAATTCAGACTTACACGTTCTATAGAACCATCTTTGTTTACTGCTTGAATGTATGTTGCAGTCGAATTTTTATCGGTATGTCCTCTCATCCGTTGAGACAGTTCGTAAGCGATATCGGCATTCCCTTTTCCATCTACGACACTGTAAAAGAAATAAGTTAAGAGAGTCCTATTCATTTTCCGACTTTGGAAATCAACAAGATCCGGACGCTTATCGAAAAATAACCGAAAATGGTTTTCTTTTTCAAAATGGGTGAATCTTCTTCGGCCAAGTCTGACTAGTTGCTTATCATTTTCAATTCTGCGATGAATTTCCGTGATCACAAGAACGGTAGCCGTGGGGACAATCATATCCTGATTGACGAGGAAATGCCCCAGAGCACCGGTCTTGCTAATATACATTCGTTCCACCCGTTTATACAGATGATTAATGACTGCTTGCGCTTGCTCTTGAGTGATTTTCGTTTCCCTGAGTTGGTCAAAAGTCTGCAAATTGCAGGCCTCCAGCGCAATATTCGGCATCTTAACAATGTCTGATGGTCTCCATGCATCAATGACATGCATTAAGACATATAGCCATGTTACAGCATAATCCCTACTTTGGATGGCCTGCTCAATGTGAATGTCGACATCCCGAACATAATTGTAATAAGCTAAAAATTGTTCCGGACTGTACATCTCCCTGTCTTCGACAGGAAGGGGAGTGATTGCATAACTTTTCGAGAATGAACATAGCCCTTTGCCAGTGCAAAACTCCAAGAAGTAAATGAAAGTACGTTTATCCCGAATCCCCATTTCTGCACTTCGAAAGATAATTTCTAATTGATCTGCATCCATTAAGAATACTTCTGTATTTAGCAAACGGAATAATCGCTTTAATGTGCTGATATATTCTAAGGCTTGATTGTGAATCGTATGGCTGTTGCCTTGGCTGCTATTAATTTTTAACGTTACAAATTCACGGTAGAGCGCAGCAGTTTTTTGTAAAGTATCCGGTACATCCAGTTCAGCCAACCGAAATTCAAATAACTCAAGAGGTGTCGATTGTTGTCTTTTTCGTTCTTTTTCAATAAACCTGTTCGCCTCATCGGTTGGAACAATCCACTCGTTGTTGTGTTTTATACCTTTAGGTATCACGCCTATTCGGATTAATTTTGTAATCCAGGCTTTGCTAACCTCTAACTGCTCCGCAATATCTCTTCCAGAAATATAATTGCTCGGAAAGGAACGAGACTCCTTATATTCCCTTAAGGACTCAACTGGAATAATCCATCCTGCGTGATGATACGGTATTTTTTGTTTTTTTGCACCGGGAAATACTCCTTCTTTTGCCAAGGAGTTAACGGCTGTTTTGCTAAGGGATAGTTCTTGTGCAGCTTGAGCAGCGGAGACGTATCCTTCTGGCGGCGATATCGATTTTAAATATTCGTCGATGCACTCTTTTCGGATGTATCGGACGCCATTGATGACTTCCACGCCCGATAAAATTTCTCTTAACACTAATTTTCTGATCCATGACTCACCTAAGGATAAATATTCAGCGGCTTCCCGGAAGGAAAGGAATCCATCAGGGGAGGAGGAGGAAGACTGAATATACTCCTCTACAGAGATGGAGGGCACTATCCAAGAACCTCTATGTTTCTTTGCTCCAGCAAATGTCCCTCTCTTAATTAGTCTGCCAACCCAGAGTTCGGTAAGATTAAGTTGTTCGGCTATTTCAGCAATAGTTAGATATCCCTCAGGAATGTTTAACGATGCCTTGTATTCCTCTATGGCTTTGAGAGGGATTTGCCACGAACGATGTGCTTTTATTGCGCCGGTAAGCACCCCCCTTTTCAACAAGCGTAGTAAGCTTTTATAGCCTATTTCTAATTTTTCTGCAGCTTCGGCTGGATTCAAATACGACATGTTTCTTATTCTCCAAAAATTTATTTTTTAATTAAATTTGGTAAGTAATCCTTATATAAATGTTGCATGCGGTCCTCAAGTTTTTTTCTCATTCGTTCCGTATTTCCTTGATAAACAAGAGATGATGCAAGATTGGAGTCTCCTCTTGGCAAAGCAATATCGTATGGGTTATCAGCTTCTTCTGCTAAAAGATTTGTAAATATGCCCCTGCCTAGATGAGTGGACCATTTATATTCTTCCAATTTGATAGCGTAAACCAGATCATCCGGATTTGAAGAATTCCTTAGTTGCTTCAAAAACTCTCTTTTTAATTTACTGAAGTATGCCCTGTAACTTTGTCCCGACATGGCTTTGCCATCCCGATTTACAAATAACGCATCAGATCCATCCACAGGAGTATAATTTTCAATGTGGTTTCGATACAACTGTTGTAGCCAGTCTTGAATTGGAAAAACGATTTGTCTTCTTGGTTTTTTAACGCCACTTGCACCGGCACTATCTTTAATATCTGTTCTCAAGTTTCTTTTTTGTAGACGAACCACTAAACCAAACTCTCCGAAAGAACCGATAGAATTTACATCGGATCTTCGAATGTTCACAAGCTCACCTTGTCTAATTCCACCAAAGCACTGCATATAAATCCCCAAAGCAATGGGATTCGCGATCTTCACAGCCAACTCGATCAAAGGCAAAATATATCGTTCAGGTAAATCATGAGCTATATGGCCTTGCCTATTTCTCGGCATAATGACTCCTTTGAATGGGGAAACCGTATATTTTTGATTCGATTTACCGTAAAGGATCTTCTTTTTAAAGGCACTTTCGTCAACATGCTCCAACAGTTTTTTCTTCGCTAAGAACTCAAAAAATAGAGTTAAGGTTCTTTCCGCCTTTCTAACCGTCATTCTTGATTTTTCTTTTCTCGTCAAATTGTTCAAGAACTCTGTGGCATGAGAAAAGCGTAGTTCTTTTAATGAAGTAAGTTTGTATTTCATACGATTTTCAATAAGTATGTAATTTAAGAAAGCGCAGAGGTAATTAGCATGAAGTCTCTGAGAATTGTAAGCTCTGTATTTCCAGTAATGAAAAATAAATTCCGTAAGAGGATGAACAGATAGTCTACCGTTCATTTTATTTTGCAAAACGATCACAGCATGCCTATGAACGACAGGCTCGCTATCACGATGCCTTTTCCACAACTCAATTCCTACACTCTGCACACCAAAACGCAACTCATCAATTCTTCTGGAGAAAGGCACGATTGAACCACTATGGTCCATTTTATAACCCCCGAATCTATTTCAGCTTACAATTATGCTCATAGATTATCCTGTCAGTAAAAAATGTTACCATATCTATGTTATCGTGTTAAGACATCAATAATGCTCATCAAGAAAATACGATAAAAACAGTATAAACCCTAGATAAATAAAGGGTTTATACTGTTTATTAATGCACACATATAATTATGCTCATAGTTTTATAGATACTGCTGGAGCTGTCCAGCCTGATCTGCCAGCGCGCGCGCAGCAAAGGCTACATGGGCGATATTGTGCATGCCGGCGCGCAAGGGGCCGATTTCGAGCGCCCGAGCGGCTTTGCCCGGCAAATGAAAATCGACGATCCGACCCAGATTACCCGGGAAGTGTTCGCTGCGGCGAAGCAATTGTTTCAGAAGCATTGGGACCGGCAGCCGGTCCGCAAAATATGGGTGTCGCTCGGCGGGCTGCGGAGCGACGATGTCCGGCAGCTGACGCTTTTCGACGGACGCGAGCGGCGGCTGCGGCTGGAACGGACGATGGATGAAATCAGGGAGCAATTCGGACCGGCCGCCATTTTTTTCGGCTCCTCCTTGAAGCGGACGAGTCAAATGAAAGTATTGGCAACCAAGATCGGAGGACATTATAAATGAAAAAGCTGGAAGGCAACGGGCTGTGGGAATCGAGCCGGATGATGCTGTTTGAACATCGGGACGCTCTTGTCGACCGGAAAGCGAAAAAAGTCCGAAAGCCGAGGCCGCTTCTGGACGAACAGCAGCGGGAAGCGATCGCGGGCAGCATTGCGCGCGCTTTTCAAGAGAAGCGGCCGGTAAGCGTCGTCGTTTATCGCCCCGACGGCGACAAGACAGTGCAAGGAACGATCACGAAGGCCGACGCGTCGCAGGGGCGGATTCGGGTGGGCGAAACCTGGATCTCCGTATCCGATATCCTTGATGTCTTATAACGTCTGACTGGCATCTGACGCCCGGAATTCCGGGCAGCAGCGGCTACCGGCGGCGGGCCGGGCGCTCTTCCGTCCGATGATGTTCGGCTATCGTTATCGTTCTTCGCCGTTGCCATCGCTTCCCGCCGACATTTCATCCGGTTTCGGCGAAGTGCCGAGCTTCTGCGCGGCGAGCACGGCGAATTCGATTTTCGCCAGGCCGAACGCATGCTCTTCCGTCATCCGAAAACGCGCCGGCAGCGAAAGCTCGCGGAAGTAATCCGCCGGATCGGAGTAGCGGCCGAACCAGTCGCCCGGCTCCGGCGGTTCGACCGGAATGTCCGGCCAGGCTGCCGCCAGCGGCGGGCTGTACAGCCGCTCCGCGCCCGGCTGCAGCAAGCCGTCCCCGGCAAGCCGCTGCTTGTAGACGGCGGACGGAGCTTCGCGCCGGGCGGAAGCGAACAGATCCGGCGCATAATCGGCGCGCGATCCGGTATGACGGATCGAACGGGCGAAACGGACCGCCCCTTCAGCCACCTCGGGGACGCCGAACAGAATCGCATACAGCCCTTTGCCGAGTTCGATCCGCTCATGCAGGCTTGAGAAGTTGTCCAGCACGAGCCCGGCAAGCTGCAGCCGTTCGCCGTCGCGGCCATATGGAAAGACGATCTGGTTCAAATGCAGCAGCGACTGCATGCCGAAAAACAGCGTGCCGAGAACATGCTGGCGAAAATATGGATTGCGGACGACGCGCTCCTCGATATAATGCTGTTCGTTGACGATCAGCGCGACAGTCAGCGGCACGGGATCGCGATCGCGCCAGAACCGCTCCCAGACCGGCCGCATGAACGCCGACACGCCGAACGCCGGCAGCAGCCGGAACAGGCTTCGGCCGGCGTGGAGGGAAGCCTCGTACAGCCGCAGCTGCGGATAGGCGTCATGAAAAATAAGCGCGTTCGACCGCTCCAGGAAGCGGAAAGTCGCTTTGCGTTTCTCCATGCCGAGCAGACGGGGGAACCATTCCCCCTGCAGGTCGGTCATATTCCAGCCGCCGTTGCGCGACACCATATGGGCGAGCAAAGCCCAATGGAGCTCGCGGCGGCGCAGGAAGACGTCGCGGTACGCCGCCGTCCGCGTCACGTTGTTGCGGCCAAGATGCGCCGTTTCGGCGCGGATGCGGCTCACGATCGCGAGCCCGGCGGCGCCGCCGGAAACGGCGATCGCGGGCGAAACGGCGTTTCGACCGCCCGCCGCAAAAGGCAAAAACAGCGCGGAAGGCCGCGGTATGTCGGGCGAAATCGGCGCAGCCGGGGTGCCGGGCGGCGATGCCGCTTCCATGTCGACGCCTTTCGTTTTCGATGCGAGTGAGGCCGAAGACGCGCTTTTCGCCAGCTTCTTCCACGCTCCCTTCAATTCGGCCACGGCGGCCGGATGGAGCCGCGGCGCAGAGCCGGCGTCTGCCGGCGGCTTCGGGGCGTACGCGCGCTTCCGCAATTCCGCCGCACGGAACAGGGCGCGCGGAAGACGCAGCAGCCGAAGCCACCAGCTTCGCAAGCGGCCGCGTCGTTTCGGTTGGTTCTCCATGAAGGTGCTTTCATCTCCCTTCCATACTACCATTATGAGCCGGATGACCCCGGCATAACCGCAAGTATGATACAATGGTTGCATACTAATTTGGAACGGAAAGGAGAATGCGGCATGTGCGGGCGCTATACGTTGACGGTGACGCTTGAGGAGCTGATCGTCCGCTTTATGATCGAGGATGCGTTCATTCCTTTTCACCGGCCGAAATATAACGTGGCTCCGGGCCAAATGGTTCCGGCCGTCATATCGGACGGAAAACGCAACCGGCTCGGCGAGCTGAAATGGGGATTGATCCCGCCATGGGCGGACGATCCGGGAATCGGCAGCCGGATGATTAACGCGCGCGCGGAGACGGCGGCGGACAAGCCCGCCTTTCGGGAGGCGCTGCGCCGCAAACGGTGCCTCATCCCGGCCGACGGGTTTTACGAATGGCGGAAGGACGGACAGGGCAAGCAGCCGATGCGCATCGTCATGAAGGACCGCTCGCTGTTCGCGATGGCCGGGCTGTACGAGACGTGGCTCGCTCCGGACGGCCGGAAAATCAGCACCTGCACGGTGCTGACGACGGCTCCGAACGCGCTGATGGCGGACATTCACGATCGGATGCCCGTCATTTTGCGGCCCGAGGACGAAGCGGTATGGCTCGACCGTGCCAACCGGGAGCCGCAGCGGCTGCGAGCGCTGCTGAAGCCTTACCCGGAGGAGCTGATGGAGGCGTATCCCGTTTCCGCCGAAGTCGGCAACGTCCGCAACGATTCCCCCCGTTGTATCGAGCCGGTCGGATCGGTCGGGTAAAAGATCGCGCCGGTCGGCGCCTCTCCGCAAAAAAAATTCGCCGACCGCGGGCGGTCAGCGAAACATGCCCCATAATTTGAGCAAATGGAAGGTGTTGTTCGGATCGATCTTTTGGGCCAGAACGAACGCCACAATTTGCCCTTCCTGCAGCTCCGTCAGCTTCTCCCCCAAAATGCGGGCCGCCGAACGGACCAGCTTTTTGACTTTGACTCGATCCTGCAAGTCGTATTTGGTGATCCCGTTCAGCAGCTGCTTGATCTGTCCTTTGACAACCGGGTTTTTCAGCTTGAATTTGACGCGCTCGACCAAATCCGGCCGAATACCGTATTTCTGATAGCTCATCGACTTAGGCACCTCCCCCGCCGTTCGGGCAATGCGGCAATCATTTTACTATATGCCGCCCGGGAGGCATTGTTGCCTAGTCGAGCTGCTCCCCTTGAAAAACGGGATCCTGCTGCAGCCGCTCGCGCAGCGCGGCGTATTCCGGCGAATGCCAGAAGTCTTCCCGGCCCGCCAGCTCGGCTGCGTCGTCCCGCGCCTGCTCCAGAATGGCGAAATCGGCCGCCATGTCGGCAAGCCGGAACTCCGGCAGCCCGCTTTGCTTCGTGCCGAAGAAGTCGCCGGGGCCGCGGAGCTCCAGATCGCGTCTGGCAATTTCAAAGCCGTCGTCCGTCTCGGTCATCGCCCCCATCCGCTCGCGCCCGACATCGGATTTCGGATCGGCGACGAGCACGCAGTACGATTGATGGGCGCCGCGCCCGACCCGGCCGCGCAGCTGATGAAGCTGGGACAGCCCGAACCGCTCCGCATCCATAATGACCATCAGCGTCGCGTTCGGCACGTCGACCCCGACTTCCACAACGGTGGTGGCGACGAGCACTTGCACCTCGTTCGTCTCGAACGCCCGCATCACCTCTTCCTTCTCCGCCGCCGTCATCCGGCCGTGCAGCAGCCCGACGCGCAAATCGGGGAACGCCTGCTGCAGCTGCGCCTGCAGATCGATCGCATTCTGCACGTCGAGCTTGTCCGACTCCTCGATCAGCGGGCAGATGACGTACGTTTGCCGTCCTGCCGCCGCTTCGCGGCGGATGAATCCGAGCACCCGGTCCATCATCGAATGTTTGACCCAGTACGTTTTGATCGGCTTGCGGCCATGCGGCCGCTCGCGGATCGTCGATATGTCCAGATCGCCGAACGCGGTAATCGCGAGCGTCCGCGGAATCGGTGTCGCCGTCATCGTCAGCACGTCGGGATTCATCCCTTTGCGCCGCAATATGCTGCGCTGATTGACCCCGAACCGGTGCTGCTCGTCGGTGACGACCAGCCCGAGGGAGCGAAAGAAGACGTCCTCCTGAATGAGCGCATGCGTGCCGACCACGATATCGGTAAGCCCCATCTGAATGCCGGCCAGCGTCTCCCTGCGGCGGCGTTCCGTCAAACTCCCGGTCAGCAGCGCGACCTCGATGCCGGTACCGGCATACAGCTTGGCAAGCGAACGGGCGTGCTGCTCCGCCAATATTTCCGTCGGCACCATCAGCGCCCCCTGATGGCCCGATTTGACGGTCGCATACAAGGCGATGGCCGCCACGACCGTCTTGCCCGCCCCGACGTCGCCCTGAAGCAACCGGTTCATCGCATAGGGCCGACGCATATCGACCAAAATTTCGTTGATCGCCTTCTTCTGCCCCTCGGTCAACTCGAACGGCAGCGACTCGGCAAAGGAACGAATCGTATCCGCGCTCACCTGATGCGCTACGCCGTCTGTCCGCTTGCGATTGAGCGACCGGAACGCCTGCAGCTTCAATTGAAACCAGAACAGCTCCTCGTAGACGAGCCTTCGCCTTGCTTCCCGTCCATCGGACGTATCCTCCGGGTGATGGATGCGAAAGATGGCCTCGCGGCGCGGCATCAGCCGGTGGCGCTCGATCAGCTCGCGCGGCAGCACTTCCGCAATCATCGCGCCGAATTGCTCGAGCGCCTGGCGAATCGTTTTGCGCATCCACGCCTGGGTTACCGAACCGCCGACCGAATAAACGGGCTGGAGCGTACCCGACTTGGACGGGCCGCGGTCGGGGAATTCAGACTCCGCGACCGTCAACTGCAGACGCTGCTTGTCCCATTTTCCGGTCAGCACGATTTCCCGTCCGGGGACGAGCTGGTCCTGCAAAAAATGGCGGTTGAACCAGACCGCGGTAATCAGCACGCGGTTCGTCTCCACCTTGCAGGACAGCCGCGATTTGCTCCGTCCGTACCGCTGCAGCGCTCCCGCGCTGCGAATCGTTCCCCGAATCGTAATTTTTTCTCCGTCCTGCGCTTCCGTCAGTTCGCGTATGCGATAATCTTCGTACCGGAACGGATAATATTCCAGCAAGTCCGCAACCGTACGGACACCAAAGGCGTGAAGCTCACTCTCTTTCCGTGGGCTCACGCCTTTGACCTGCCTGACCGGCAGTATGGATAACGGGTCCTTATGATTCATGTTTCGCGCGCACCGTTCATGAATACGGCCGACGTTCCCGGTCCGACATGCGTACCGATCACGGCGCCGATCGTCGTATAATGAACTTTCCGGATATCGAAATGAGGACGGAGTTGCTCGAGCAGCTGATCGGCCGTATCGCGCGAGGTCGTCCAGGCCATCGTGACGTCGACCGCTTTTCCTTCGTAATCCTGCCGCAGCAGATCGACGATGCGCTGGATCGCTTTCTTCTGGCCGCGCACCTTGTCCACCGCCATCACCCCGCCATCCCGGTCGAGGGACAGAATCGGCTTAATATTCAGAAGCGAGCCGAGCACGGCGGAAGCTTTGCCGATCCGGCCGCCTTTCTGCAAATATTCCAGCGTATCGACAAGAAAATAAAGCCTTAGCCGGTTGTGTATCTCCTCGATCTCGGCCAGAATCTCCTCCTTGGACCGGCCGGCAGCCGCCATCTCTGCCGCCGCGACGACGACCGTACCGATGCCGTAGGAAGCCGACTTGCTGTCGTATACCGTAATATCGGCCTCTTCTTCGAGCATGGACGCCGCGAGAACGGCCGATTGATACGTTCCGCTCAATACGGATGCGAGATGGATGGAGATGATGGAAGCGCCGGGATCTTCCCGCAAAATACGCTCGTACACCTCCGAAAATTCGGTCGGCGACGGCTGTGAAGTCGTCGGCAGCGAAGGCGCCTCGGCCAATTTGGCATAGAACGAATCGGCGTCCAGGTCGACAGCGTCGAGGTAGGACGCTTGTCCGAACAGCACTTTCAGCGGCACCATCTCGATGCGCAGCCGTTCCCGAACTTCGCGGGGAATATCGGCGGTGCTATCCGTTACAATCCGGACTGTCATGGTCACAGCTCCCTTCGGTTTATTCGACGGCGAACAGGTAAGGGTAAAGCGGCTGCCCGCCCTCATGGATTTCCAGCTCCACATCGGGCCAGGAAGACGCGATCCAGTCCGACAGCCCGGCCGTCTGTTCCGGATCGGCATCCGCGCCCGTCAGCACCGTGAGCAGCTCGCCGCCCCCCTCCAGCATATGATTCAGCAGCTGCCGGCATGTTTCCAGCAAATCCCCGGAAGAAACGACGATCGTCTTCTCGCTGATGCCGATGTAATCCCCTTCGCGAATGTGAACGCCGTCGATCGTCGTATCGCGAACGGCATGCGTCACTTGTCCCGAACGCACCTGTTCCGCGGCCGCCTTCATCCATTCCGCGTTCCGCTCGGCGTCCTCCTCTTCCTTGAAGGCGAAAGCCGCAGCCAGCCCTTGCGGAATGGTGCGGGTCGGAATGACCGTCACCTGCCGGTCGCTGAGCTCCGCCGCCTGCTCCGCCGCGAGCACGATGTTGCCGTTGTTCGGCAGCAGGAAAATATGCTCCGCCGGCAGCGACTCGATCGCCTTCAGGAAGTCTTCCGTACTCGGGTTCATCGTCTGGCCGCCGGAAAGCACGATATCGACGTTGCTCGAGCGGAAAATTTCCGCCACCCCTTCGCCGAGCGCAACGGCAATAATGCCGAACGGAGCCCATTCGTGCACCTGCTCCGGCGGCGTTCCGGCTCCTGTCGGTCCCGCGAGCACTTCCACGGACGCGAGGCCGGTGACGGACCCGGGATCGTCGTCGGCGCCGGAAGACAGCGCCTCGTCTTCGCGATGGAGCAAGTCGCGGTGCTGCTCCCGCATGTTCAGAATGCGCAGGTCGGTCAGCTCGCCGTACGGAAGCGCGTAGTTCAGCACATCGCCGGGCCGCCTCGAATGGACATGCACCTTGATGATATCGTCGTCGGCAATGACGATGATGGAATCGCCGTCCCGGCCAAGCGCCTTTCGGAAGGCCGCCTCGTCGAAAGGCGGCGCTCCGGAACCGCCCAGCTTCCGGTTAATAAAAAATTCCATATCGTACAGATACTCGATATGCTCCGTCTCCAGCCGGGATTGCGCCGAGGTTCGTTCCGGCTTGCGCGGCGCGATCGCAGCCCCCGGCTGCGCGATCAAGGCCGTATCCGCCGCGCCTTCGCCGGCCAGACTTCTCCAAAATCCTTCGTAAATATATACGAGTCCCTGGCCGCCGGAATCGACGACGCCGACCTGCTTCAGAACGGGCAGCATTTCCGGCGTGCGCTGAAGCGTCTCATGCGCCTTGCGGTGCACTTCCCGCATCAGTTCGGCCGCATCGTCCGTCCGGCGGGCGATCTGCACCGCGTGGCGGGCCGCTTCTTTCGCCACAGTCAAAATCGTCCCTTCGACCGGCTTCACAACCGCTTTGTACGCGGTATCGACGCCATGCTGAAGCGCAGCCGCGAGCTGAACCGAATCGGCTTGCTCGAGACCGGATAGCGACTTGGCCACGCCGCGGAACAATTGCGACAGAATGACGCCCGAATTTCCGCGCGCTCCCATAAGCAGCCCTTTGGACAATGCCTCGGCCGCTTTTCCGATGGCGGGCGACGGTTTGCTTTTCAGCTCGCGTACGCCCGAATCCATCGTCAAGTTCATATTCGTTCCCGTATCGCCGTCCGGCACCGGAAACACGTTTAATGCGTTTACCTGTTCTGCGTTCGCCTGCAAATATTCGGCGCCCAGCAGTGCCATACCGGCGAAATCGGAACCGTTAATGAAGCGCTTTCTCAACAAATATTCCCCTTCCTGCCTACCTGGATACCCGCACACCTTGCACAAAAATATTAATATGATCGACCTTCAGACCAATCACTTCATTCAATACGTATTTGACTTTCGCTTGAATGTTGTGCGCGACTTCGGATATTTTCGTACCATAGCTGACGATGATGTACAAATCGATATGCACCATGTCATTCTCCCGGCGCACTTCGACGCCGCGGGACAAATTGTCCCGTCCCAGCAATTCCGCTATGCCGTCCTTAAGCTGCTTGCGCGAAGCCATACCTACCAGTCCATAACAATCCAATGCCGCCGAGCCCGCAATGACGGCAATGCATTCGTCGGTTACATAAACTTTTCCGAGTTCGGTGCTAAGCTGCAGAGGCATGGAAATCCACTCCTTTTTACTCTGTGCATTATGGACTATTCCACATTGTACTATAAAATCGGGCATTGTTGAAGTCCGTACGCGATGATGCGACACAATTATGGCCCGTTTCGGGGCAAAATATTCGATTTTCACCGATTTTGGCGCAAAAACGCCGTCAGCCGGCCGCGCAGCCGGTTGACGGCGTTCGAAGAAGGAGGACCACCGCGAACGGACGGACATGCCGCCGCCGCAGCCGTTTCGCTCCTCTTATCCGTTCATCTTCTGTCTGTATTCGGACGGTGTTACATTGTACTTTCTGCGAAACAACTGGGAAAAATGGCGCATATCCTGATACCCGCTTCGTTCGGCCACATCCGCCAGCTTGATCCGGGGATTGCGCAGCAGCTCCCGGGCGTACTCCAGACGAAGCTGCGTCACGTATTCCTTGAAGCCCCGTCCGGTCTTTTGCTTGAACAGCTGGCTGAAATAGACGGGGTTCAAATAAACGACCGCAGCCACTTTTTCCAGTGTAAGCTCATCCCGGTAATGGGCTTTGATATACTGCAGCGCCACTTCGATCGCCTGATCGCCGCCGCTGGCATAATGTTCGAACGATTGCGTCGCCGACGCCTCGCCGAGTTCGCGCACCCGCTCGGGCACTTCGCCGAAATCGCGGATTTCATCGGTATACAGCACCTGGAACGGCACCTTGAGGCAGCGCCTCAGATGCTTCTTCAGCTCGTCGACCAGGCCGGAAACGCCGTCTCCCGCCTCGACCGCCACAAGTCCGAGCAAACTGCTGCCGCCCTGGCTCGTCACGAAACCTTTGCCATACTGGCCGATCAGCTCGGAAAGAACGTTTTCCACGATAAAATGCTCGAGCTGCATCGCGCGGTCGCTCTCCATTTTGACCATGACGAGATGGAAGCGGGGGTAGTCTTCAATAAACGATTTCATATCCAGGCGGCCGATGTCGAGCCCCGAAACCCAGCGGCCGAACACGGCCTCGCGCAAATATTTCAGGTTCGTCTCGAGCAGCGAGCGGGCCCGGGACCACTCGCTTTCCCTGGCGATCTCTTCCCCCACTCGGGCGATCAGCTCGACCAGCGCCTCCTTGCCGATCGGCTTCAGCAAATAGTCTTTGGCGCCGAGACGGACCGCTTCCTGGGCATATGCAAATTCGGAATAGGCGGATATGACGACCCATTTGATATCGGGATGGCGGCCTCGCGACATGTTCATCAGCTCAAGCCCCGTCATGCCCGGCATCCGGATATCGGTCAGCACCAGATCGACCGGCTTTGACCGCAGCAGCCGGACGGCCTCTTCGGGTCCCGCCGCCAAATCGATCCGGTGTTCCGGAAAATGCTTCTTCAGCGTCCGTTCGATCCCTTCCCGAATGACGCTTTCATCGTCCACAATCAAAATATTCATCGGTCTCTCTCCTTCCCGGCAAGCGAAGCGGCTTCGCTTCGCAGCGATTGGGCTCCTTCCTTCGAATCCGTCCCGCTTCGCCACGTCTTGGGAATCGCCACCACTACGGTCGTGCCGCTTCCTTCGGCGCTGTCGATCCTAAGCCCGTACGGCTCGCCGAACATGAGCCTGATCCGGCGGTGCACGTTCTGCAGCCCGATCCCTTTTCGTCCGGCTTCCGCCGTCCTTTCCCCGTCTTCCTCCGCTTGCAGCAAAGCCCGAAGCCGCGCCAATCGCGCCTCGTCCATTCCCGCTCCGCTATCTTCGACGACGAGCTGCAGCTCCGGCCCGGCCACCCGCGTATAAACGCGCAGCGCGCCGCTGCCGCTCAGCGGCTCTATCCCGTACTTGACGGCGTTTTCGATAATCGGCTGCAGCGTCATCTTCGGCAGCGGCGCTTCCAGCCAGGCGGGGTCCGCCGCGATTTCGACGCGAATCCGTCCGGACAGCCGGATTTCGATAATGGTCAAATAATGCCGCATCTGCTCGAGTTCGGCGGCCAGCGTCGATTGCGCGCCCTCTTCCCATTCGCTGCTGTAGCGGAACATATGCGATAACGCCAGAATGACCCGGCCCAGCCTGTCGTTCTCCCGCTCGTCGAGCATCCAGTAGATCATATCGAGCGTATTGTACAGAAAATGCGGGTTGACCTGGGACTGCAGCGCCTGCAGCTGCGCGTTTTTCTCGCTTGTCGAGGCCAGCTTGATCCGCTCGACCAGCTCATCCATGCGGCCGACCATCCGGTTGAAGGAGGCGACCAGAATGTTGAGCTCTTCATAGGAATTGACATCGACCGAGCCTTTGAAATTTCCCGTTTCGACCTTCTTCATTTGCTGAATGAGACGCTTGAACGGGTTGGAAAACGAGCGCGAGACGAACGTGGCGAGCAGCGTGGAGACGATGACGAGCGCCGCCACAACCGTCAGCAAAAACTGCTGCGTCTGCCTGAGCTCCAGATTGATTTCCTCCTTCGGCGCGCGCAAGCCGATCGTCCAGCCGGTCATTTTCACTTTGGCCGCCACGACAAGCGATTTCTTCTCATGGGCGATGCGGACCTCCCCGTCCTTCTGCGGAGCTTCCGGCGCTTCGCGAAGCGGCTCATCATGCTCCCTGTCCGTCCCGGTCGATACGATGACCCGGCCGTCCTGTCCCCAAATCGATACGCTGCTGCCGGCTCCCAGCTTCGCGTTCGAGAGCGCTTCCAGAATCGGGCCGGCATCCGTCTCGATCAATACGATGCCGACCCGCTTCAGCGTATTCAATTCATAAAGCTGGCGGCCGAAGGAGAATACCGGCTCCATATGGCCTTCGCTCATCAGCGAATGCGGGAAAACGCCGAGCCATTTCATTTCGCCCGACGTTTCTTTTAAAATGCGGTACCAGTCCTCCTGCGCGAACTCCTGTCTGGCGGCTCCCATCTTGCGTTCGAAGCTGTAAACTTTGCCGGCGTACGTCATGACGTGAATGCCGACGATATCGTCCCGGGAGAAGAAAACGGAGCCCAGAATATCCGTAATGCGCCGCTCGTAATTGACGCTGAGCACCGGATCGTCCGTTCCCCCGTTTTGAAGCAGCCGCATCAGCTCGTTGTTGCTGTTCAGCGTCTTCGTGACGCTGTCGTAGCCTTTCAAATAAAGGTCGAACAGACCGGCCGTCTGCGAAATGTTTTTTTCGGCCGCCTCCGTCATTTTATCCCGTGTCTGTTCCGTCGCCCGCTGGTAATAGATGAAGCTTACCATGAGCAGCAGACCGAGCATACAGAAGAGAAACAGCAGGAAGAGTCGATTGTGTATAGTGCGAAAGCTTCTCCTTGCCAAATGCGGTTCCCCTTTCAACTGACCGGCGCTTTGTTTCCCTATTATCACAGACGGTCGGCCTGCCGTGCAATCGTCAAAAATTCCCGGAGCATTCGCGGCGAAGAGCAGCGGCTAACCTTTGACCGCGCCTGCGACCATCCCTTTCGTAATCCGTTCGGCGAGCAGGAAATAGATGAGAATGACCGGCGCCGCGCCAAGGACGAGATAGGCGCCGATCGCGCCGTAATTGGCGGAATACTGGCTGACGAAGCTGTAAACGCCGAACGGCAGCGTCTTCAGCCGTTCCGCCGAAACGAAGGTGGCCGCAAGAATATATTCGTTCCAGATGTTGATAAAGGTCAAGATGCAAACGGTCATGAGCGGCGGCACCGAGATCGGCAATATGATGCTGCGGAAGATGCGGAACACTCCCGCTCCGTCCACCACCGCCGACTCCTCGATTTCGTGCGGGATCGTGCGCATGAATCCGCTCAGAATAAATACGGAAATCGGCATCTGGAACGCGATGTAAGGCAAAATGAGCGACAGATGCGTATTCAAAATGCCCGCATGTTTAAATACGACCATCAGCGGCAGCAGCGTCGCCTGCATCGGGATCATCATGCCGACGAGAAAAACGAGCATGACGAGCTGTCCGCCCTTCCAGCGGAAACGCGTAATCGCAAATGCGGCTAGCGAACTCAGCAGAATGACGCCGGCCATCGTCAGCGATGTCACAAGCAGGCTGTTGCCCAGATAGCGAAAATAGTTGCCGGCCTCGATCGCGTCCGCGAAATTGCGCCACTGCGCCGCAGACGGCAAGGAGAAGAAGCTGCCGGACAATATTTCCTCATTCGTCTTGAGCGAGTAGGCAAACAGCCACAGAAGCGGATACAGCTGCGTCACGAGCAGGACGGCCAGCAGCAGCAGCACCAGCCCTTTTTGAACAGGGTAAAAAAAGCCGCGGGCGGTCCGCATCCGGCGTGCGGTTCCGGTACCGGCTGCGGTTGCGGTCTGACGCATGGTCCCCCTCCTCTCTCTGCTTCAGGAATATCGTTTATCCAGCTTGCCGAACAGAAAATTGATCGCCAGCGTCGCGACAAGGCAAAGCCCGACAAGAAACACCGCGATCGCGCTGCCGTAGCCGTACTTCATGGACAGGAACGACATGTTGTACATATGGGTGGAAATGACGTCCGTCGCATGCGCCGGACCGCCGCCCGTCATGACCATGATCAGGTCGAACGACTGCAGCGAACCGATGAAGGCCAGCACCATCGAAATTTTGAAAATCGGCACGATCAGCGGCAGCGTAATGTAGCGGTCCGCCTTCAAGCCTTCGGCGCCGTCGATTCTGGCCGCTTCGTATATATCGGCCGGAATGTTGCGGATGCCGGTAAACTGGATCAGCACATGATAGCCGATATACTGCCACAGCGCGACAAAATAAATCGCGTAGATCGCCACGTCCGGATCGGTCAGCCATGCCCTTGTCAGGTCGCCCGCCCCGATCGCCGTCAGCAGCTGATTGAGCATGCCGCCGAGCGAAGTCGGGTTATAAATCGTTTTCCAAAGCTGTCCGATGATGACGACCGACAGAATGACCGGCAAAAAATAGCTGGATACGAGAAAGTTCGGCCTGCGGATGAAACGATTGAGCAAAATGGCTACGAACAGGGCGAACGGCAGCTGCAAGCCCATCGATAATACGGCCAGTACGAGCGTCCGGCGGACGGACGGCCAAAACACCGGATCGGCCGTAAACAGCCGGATATAGTTGTCGATTCCGACAAATCGGGATTCGCCGATCCCGTTCCAGTCCAGAAGGCTGCTGTATACGGACACCAGCACCGGAACGAACACGAGGCCGGCATAGAAAATCAGGCACGGCAGCACAAAAAGCGGCAATCGTCCAGCGGGACACCTTCAGCACGTTCAACTTCTCCCGCCTCCTTCCCAACGTTCCGATGCGGGCGGGAAGCGCCTTCCGCGAGCTCCCGCCCCCATCGCTGTTACCCGCCGCCTATTTGTTTTGCTCGTAAGCGGTCTGATCTCTTTGGCCACTGCCGCGGCATCCGTCTTCTGCACGAACAAGTTTTGAATGCTGGACAAATGCGCTTGCGCCGTGCCGGGGTTCATCGTATTGTCGAACGCCAGATCGCCGCCTTTGACGTCTTCGAACATGGCGAGCACTTCCATGGCCATATCGGAATAGCCGGCCGCTCGGAAATCGCCTTCGACTTTCTGGGCGAGACCGACGGCGCCTTTCAGCTTGAACGCTTCCTTCGGGTAATTAAGCATGTAGTAGTTCAGGAAGTCTTTCGTTTCCTCGAGATGCTTTCTGTCTGCCGATATCGCGAACGCACTGCCCGGAGCCAGCATAAATTCGTTGACATCGCCTTTGCCGTTCACGGTCGGAAACTTGAAGACGCCGACATTACCGTTCTCGTTGGCCGACGAAGTCTCGATGCCGCCCGTCGCCCAGCTGCCCATGAAATACATGGCCGCCTGTCCCGTCTTGAACAGGTTCTCGCCGGCGTTGTAGTCGAACGATGTCGCCCCTTCCTGGAAGGCGCCGGCCTGAATGAGATTCTGGAACGCGTCGACCGCCTCGATGAATGCCGGGTCCTCGAACGTTTTCTTTCCGTCAAGCACATCCTGCAGGAAGCCGGGGCCGCCGTTCGTCCGCAGCAAAATGTTCATGAACAGGAAGGAGCCGGTCCACGTATCTTTCTCGCCGATCGCCATCGGTTGAATGCCCGCATCCTTCAGCTTCTTCACCACTTCGATCATTTCCTCGAAAGTGGTCGGAACCTCGACGCCGGCCTGCTCGAACAACTTTTTGTTGTAATAGACGAGCGCGATATTGTTGCCGTCCGGCAGCGCATACAAATTTCCGTCAAACGTATAGTAGTCGAGAATGCCTTCCTGGAACGTATCCTTCAGGCCGTTCTGCTCGACCATGTCGTTCAGCGGCGCGAACAGCTTCGCATCGACGAACGGCTGCATTTGCGCCGCCGGATTGACAACCGTAATGTCCGGCACTTCCCTGGAAGCGGCCTGGGTTTTCAGCTTGAGCTTTTGCTGGTCGGTGTTTAATGAATCGAGTTCGATCTTGATGTTCGGATGCTCTTTCTCGTAGTTGTCCACGATCGCGCGGAGCATCTTGTATTTCGGATCGGTCTGATCCGGATAAATGTTCTGGAACGTAATCGTGATGTTTTCCTGCTTCGGCTCGGCTCCGCCTTTCGCTGCCTGGCCGCCGCCTTCGCCGCCGCTGCCGCTTCCGCCTCCGCAAGCCGTCAATCCGACTGCGACAATGCCTGCCATCGCCAGGCCGAGCCATTTCGATTTGCGCATTTGATACAAGCCCCCTCTGCTGATTTATAATTTCATTATGGTTGTCGGACCATAACGAAACAATGCGGGAAATTAGGGAGTGATGTTGATTTTTTTCAGATCGTCGGCGTCTTTTCCTTGGCGTATTGGGCTTGTAGCCTACCGGCAACTATGGTATGATATTCGAGTGTGTTTGTTTCAACCCGAAGCCATGCTTTGCAGCCTTGACGGTGCGAACCGTTTAACGCTCGGCATCGTTTTTTTCAAGGGAGGTGTATGTCATGTCTCGCAAATGTTTCATTACGGGCAAAAGCCCGGGAAAAGGCAACCACGTGTCTCACGCCAACAACAAAACGCGCCGCACGTGGGGGGTTAACGTCCAAAAAGTCCGGATCCTCGTCGACGGCAAACCGAAGCGCGTATACATCAGCGCCCGGGCTCTGAAATCCGGCAAAGTGACTCGCGTATAACCGACCGATAGCAAAAAGCACCTGGAACATGAACATTCCAGGTGCTTTTTTTAAGCCGAAACGCCGCTTCGCCGCCCGATCCGGCGCAAGCCGTTTCGGCGACCCTGCCTCTCCCAAAGACCAATACGGCGGCCGCTCGCAAGCCGGCAGCCGTTAACCCGTAACCAGCAGCCCGAGTACCCACAATCGTTCGACGGCGGTTGCTTCGAATTAATTTTTTTGGAAGGTGTTCAGAATCGCTTTGACGAAACCGCCCAAAAACTTCGGCAGTTTGATCGTATAAAATTTCATGCTCCATCCCTCCTCGAACGCGCTCATCGAAACAGGACCTCTGTTTATGTAACATCCTATGCGGTGCGGGTCCGTCCTATTCCATCCGGGAGCGCCCATTTGGCGGGAGGAATAACGGATCAGGCCGGGGGCGGATTTTCCCGAATGTATGCGATCATCGCAATGACAATCGTGGAGCCGAAATACCAGAAAATCGCAAGCACGATAAACCAGATGCGGGGAGCGAGACGTTCATAGCGGCGAAAAAACCGGATGCCCAGATACAGCGCAAGAAGCGAGAAAACATACCGCATCAGATTCGCCGTCAAGGCAAACATCGCGAGCAGGCTGCCGCAGACGATGCTGTAAAGGGCAATGTAGGCGAACGTCTTCCATTTGCTCTCTTCCAATCGGTCGTAGTCCTCCATCCGCGAATCGTCTCCTCCCTTATCGCAGCGCCGCGATCGCAGCCGCCCGGTCCTTCTCGCCGAATACGGCATTCCCGGCGACCAGCACGTTCGCCCCGGCCTCCCGTACGAGCGGCGCGGTGTCGGCATTAATGCCGCCGTCGACTTCAATATGAATCCGGTCCAGCCTGCGTTGCCGCAGGATGGCGGACAGCGAACGGATCTTGTCGAGCGTCTGCGGGATGAACCGCTGTCCGCCGAATCCCGGATTGACCGTCATCACAAGCACGAGATCGATGTCGTCCAGCACATGCTCGACCGCGGACAGCGGCGTTGCCGGATTGAGGGCGACGCCTGCCGGCAGCCCGTGCTCGCGGATCAGATGAACGACCCGGTGAAGATGGACGCACGCTTCCGCATGGACGGTTATCCGGTCGGCGCCGGCCGCCGCGAAGGCCGGAATGTAGCGCTCCGGCTGCTCGATCATCAGATGGGTGTCGAAGGTCAGCTTCGTGTAGGGGCGCACCGCCTCCACGACGAGCGGACCGAACGTCAAATTCGGCACGAAATGACCGTCCATGACGTCGATGTGGATCCAGTCGGCGCCGGCGCGTTCCGCTTCGGCGATTTCCTCGCCCAGACGGGCGAAATCGGCCGACAGGATCGAAGGGGCGATAATGGACATGGTCAGTACCTCCGTTTTTTCTCTTTCATCTCGTTCAAAAACTGCACGTAATGCTCATACCGCGATTCGCTTACCACCCCTTCCGCTTTGGCGGCCAGAACGGCGCAGGAAGGCTCGTGGACGTGCGTGCAGCCGCGAAACCTGCATTCGGCCGTAAGCTCCCGCATTTCCGGGAAACAGCGTCCGAGGTCCTCAATCCCGAGTTCCGCGAAATCGAGCTGGCTGAAGCCGGGCGTATCCGCGACGAACGAGCCGTTTCCGAGCGGTATGAGCTCCACATGCCGCGTCGTATGCTTGCCCCGGCCGAGCTTCATGCTGATTTCGTTCGTCTCCAGCGAAAGCCCCGGCACCAGGGCGTTGAGCAGTGACGACTTGCCGACGCCGGACTGTCCGGCGAAGACGGACAGGCGGCCTGTCAGCCGGTCCCGCAGCTCCTCGACGCCTTCGGCCAGGCGGGCGCTCGTGCCGATTACCTCGTAGCCGATCGGCTCGTAAATTTCCCGTACTTTCCTGGCCGCCTCGCGCGCGGCGTCCGCTTTCTCGCCACTCGCTGCAAGGTCCTGCTTGCTCAGGCAGAGCACCGCCGGAATGCCGGCATGCTCGATATGCACGAGAAACTTGTCCAGCAACTGCAAATTAAGCGCCGGCTCGAGAACGGAGAACACGAGAACGGCCTGATCGACATTGGCGACCGGCGGACGAATCAGTTCGGATGTGCGGGGCAGTATTTCGTCCACCGTGCCTTCGCCGTTCTCCGTCACGCTGTAGACGACTTTGTCGCCGACGAGCGGGCTGACGCCCTTCTTCTTGAAGATGCCCCTTGCGCGGCATTGCAGCAGGGAAGCGGGCGCCGAACCGTTCTCCCGGTCCGGCTGAACGTAATAATAACCGCTTAACGCTTTGACGATTCGTCCCGTCATACGGCTCTGTCTGTCTTTCATGGCTCGCCGTTCTCCCCGTCGCGATTATCCCGCTTGCCTCTGCCCCGGTCTTCGCCTCTGCCGCGCTCGTCGTCGTCGTCCGTTTCTCCCGTATCCGGCTGCTCGCCGTCAGGCGGCGTCTCGTCCTGGAAGAAGCCGTTTGACATTTCGAATCCGGGAATAAATACGGTGCCCGGATGCTCGCCCGAAACCGCCTCGTCGTACGTGATCGAGGACGAATCCATAAAGACGCCGTCGCGTTCGATCGTCACGGTCGCTTCCGTATTCGGAACGAGTACAAGCTTGACCTGGAACGTCTTCGTATTGTTGATTTTTTTCGTTCCCCAGTCGATATTTTCGCCCCGCGCGTCGGAGTAGACGATGTGAACCTCGCTCGTCCCTCCTACTTCGGCGGGACTGATGACGACGTTGTACGTGTACTCGATCGCGTCCTTCGGCGGTCCGGAGCTGACCGTAAGCGTCACTTCGGCGTTTTTCGTCACTTCGGCGCCCGGAGCGTACGGATACTGCTCCATCACCTCGCCTTTCGGGACGGTGAAGCTCGGTTCGTATACGACCTCGTCTCCGGTCAGCCGCAGGCCGAGCGCCTGCAGCTGGCTGCGCGCCTGCTCCTCGTTTTTGCCCCTCAGATCGGGCATCTTGAACGTAGCCGGCCCTTTGCTGACCGTCAAAGTGATGTTCGTCTTCTTCGGATCGAACTGCTCGCCGGCCGCCGGCGATTGATTGATCACGGTGCCGGGATTGGTGTCGCTGTGCTCTTCCTGCTTCTTGATATTCGCCTCAGGCACGCCGAGCGCCCGCAAAGCTTCCACCGCATCGCCGTAAGACGACTCCGCGAAGGACGGCATTTCTTCCATGCGCGGTCCCAAGCTGACCCACAGCTGGATAAGCGCGCCTTCCTTGACCCGCATGTTCGATTTGGACTGGTCGAACACGATGCCGTTCTCGACGTCGTCCCGATGCTCCTTAACGGGCGGCTCCTCAACGCGCAGGCCGGCGTCCTGCAGCATTTTGCGGGCTTCGTCCTCCGTTTGGCCGACGACGTACGGGACTTCCACCTCCGGCACGTCGAGAATCGCCAGCACGGTGCGAACGCCCCAAAACACGAGCGCGATGATGACGAGCGTCACCGATACGGTCACGACGGGACGCACCCATTTCTTCTTCGGCTGCGCGGCGGCAGACGGTTCGTCCGGCTCTTCGTCCTGAACGGGCGCAGCGCCCGCAGTGCCCGTGGCTCCCACGGCGCCCGCGGCGCCCGCAGCGCCTGCGCCTGCCGGCGTCGGCCGCGCGCCGGACGACGGTTGCGAATCGCGCAGCGCGCCTCCGATGGCCGGCATGATGCGCGTTTCATCCATATCCGCTTCGGCGTCGTTGTCGAAGACGAGTTTGGGCTCGTTCAGCCGGTCCGGCTGCAGGCACGTTTCCAGATCGCGCAGCATTTCGCCGGCCGACGTGTAGCGCTCGCCGGGATTTTTGCGCATCGAGCGCAAAATAATATTTTCCACGCTTTGCGGAATGTGCGGGTTGACGACGCGGGGCTCCACGAACGTCTCCTGCAAATGTTTAAGCGCCACGCTGATCGGGCTTTCCCCGTGGAAGGGCAGCTCGCCTGTCAGCATCTGATACAGTACGACGCCAAGCGAGTAAAGGTCCGACTGCTCTCCTGCGCTGACCCCTTTGGCATGCTCCGGCGAGAAATAGTGCACGGAGCCGACGACCGAACCGGCTTGCGTAATCGTGGCCGACGTCACCGCGCGGGCAATGCCGAAGTCGGTCACTTTGACCCGGCCGTTCTTGCCGATCAATATGTTGTGCGGCTTGATATCGCGGTGAATGATCTGGTTCTGGTGCGCATGTTCGAGCGCGTCGCAAATTTGCTGCGCGATGCGCACCGCCTCCTCCGTCTGCAGCGGCGCACGTTCCTGGATGATTTCATTGAGATTATGACCTTCGATATATTCCATGACGATATAATGGATATCGTCCTGCTGCCCCACATCGTAGATGCTGACGACATTGGGATGCGACAGCGATGCGGCGGACTGCGCTTCGCGGCGGAAACGCCGGATAAATTCTTCGTCGTGTACGAACTGCGAACGCAATACTTTAACTGCAACACGGCGGTTCAACAAAATGTCGTGCGCCTTGTAGACGAGCGCCATGCCGCCCCCGCCGATGCGGGAGATGATTTCGTACCTTCCACCCAAGTCCTGCCCGATCATCGCGCTCACCCCTCCCGCTCCGTACAGGCATCCTTCAGCAGAATGACCGAAATGTTGTCATCCCCTCCGGCTTCCAGCGCCAGCTCGATCAGACGCTCTGCCTGACCGTCCAGGTCGAGATCTTCGCGGCGCAGCGTGTCCAGCATCTGGCTTTCGCTGACCATGTTGGTCAGACCGTCGCTGCACAGCAGGATCGCTTCGCCCGGGGCCGTGTCAATCCGGATCACGTCCACCTCGACGTTCGCGTCCGTGCCGAGCGCGCGCGTCAGCACGTTCCGGCGCGGATGATTGAGCGCTTCTTCGGCGCTGATCTGCCCCGCCTTGGCCAGCTCGTTGACGAGCGTATGGTCTTCCGTCAGCCGGACAAGGCCATCGGCGGTCAGTTTGTACGCGCGGCTGTCGCCGATATGGCCGATCACGGCGCCGTTCCGCTTCAACAGCGCGGCGACGACCGTCGTCCCCATATTATGATACTGCTCGTTGCGGGAAGCCATCTCGTAGACGATCGCATTGGCCCGCAGAATGGCCTGCCGCATATGATCGGCCGCTTCCTCGTCGGTAAGGTCTCCTTCCAACTGCTGCATCGCTTCCCGGAAAGCGTCAACCGTCATCTGGCTGGCCACATCGCCCGCGCGGTGTCCGCCCATCCCGTCCGCGACGATGGCGACCGTCAAGCCTCCGGCCGTCTCCCCCACCCAGCTGCGGTCTTCGTTCACGAGCCGAATCCGCCCGGTATCGCTTCGATTTGCCGTCCTCAATTCCGATCACCTCGCCATAGAATCCATATGCTTCGCCCGCAATTGCCCGCAGGCGGCCGCGATGTCATGACCTTGCTCCCTTCGGATCGTCGCGTTGATGCCGTTGCGGACCAAAATGCGGTGAAATTCGAATATATCGTCGCGGGACGTTCGCACGTATTTGCGCTCCGGCACATGGTTGACCGGGATCAGGTTAACGTGGCAAAGCATCCCTTTCAGCACTTCGGCCAGCTGCTGCGCATGTTCGGGGCGATCGTTCACATTGCCGATCAGCGCGTATTCGAACGTAATGCGCCGCCCCGTCTTCTCCAGATAGTACCGGCAAGCTTCCATCACATCCGCGAACGGATAGCGGCGGTTGACGGGCATCAGCTTCGAGCGGAGCTCGTCGTTCGGGGCGTGGATCGAGATGGCCAGATTGATCTGGGTGTCTTCGTCCGCGAAACGGTAAATGTTCGGCACGATGCCGCTTGTCGATACCGTAATATGCCGCTGCCCGATGTTCAACCCTTTCTCATGGATCATAATGCGCAGAAACGTCATCGTCTCTTCGTAATTTTCGAACGGCTCGCCCGAGCCCATAATGACGATGCTCGATACCCGCTCGCCGGTGCGATCCAGCATCTTCTGGGCGGTGACGACCTGGGCGACGATTTCGCCGGCCGTAAGATTCCGCTTCAGACCGCCGAGCGTCGAAGCGCAGAACGTACAGCCGATGCGGCAGCCGACCTGCGTCGTCACGCAGACGCTGTTGCCGTAGTTATGCCGCATGATGACCGTCTCGATCGCATGGTTGTCGTGCAGACCGAACAGAAACTTGACGGTGCCGTCCTTGGACTCCAGCCGGGTAATCTCATGCAGCGCGGCAAAACGGAACTGGTCGTCCAGCTTTTCGCGCAAGCCCTTCGGCAAATTGGTCATATCTTCGAATCGCTCGACCCGCTTCGCGTAAAGCCAGTCGAACAGCTGGTCGGCGCGGAACGCCGGCTCGCCGTTCTCCTTCATCCAGTCTCGAAGCCGTTCCAGCGTATAGTCGTAAATGATCGGTTTCATCTTATCACACCTGTTGGATTTGTAAGGCGGCGGAGCCGCTATCGATTCATTTTACCACAAACGCCCATGACAGACCACTTTGCGGATTGTCACGGGCGTTTGCTGGTTATGAATCGGACCGTCTGCGCAGGCGGGCGATGAAGAAGCCGTCGCTGCCGAAATGATGAGGCAAAATTTGGGCCATTCCCGGAAACGGGCCGCCGCCGATCGCGCCCGCCCGCCGCAGCGCGGCGAGCGTCCGCTCCGGCCATGCCGGATCGGCCGCGAATTCGGGATGGCGCTCGAGAAACCGCGCGATCTGGTTCTCGTTCTCTTCCGGCTCGATCGTGCATGTGCTGTAGACGAGCGTGCCGCCCGGACGGACGAGAGCGGCCGCCGTTTCGAGCAGCCGCCGCTGCAAGTCGGCAATGGCGGCTATATCTTCCGGCGACTTCGTCCATTTGATGTCCGGCTTGCGGCGGATGACGCCGAATCCGGTGCACGGCGCGTCCAGCAGCACGACGTCGAACGAGGCCGGATCGAACCGCCGGTCCAGCTCCGCCGCGTCGCCGGTGATCGCCCGGACCGAGGCGAGGCCGAGCCGGCCGGCCTGGTCCTCGATCAGCTTGCGCTTATGCGGGTGCAGGTCGTTCGCCCACACTTCGCCGCGATCCTCCATCAGCTCGGCGAGGTGGGTCGTTTTGCCGCCCGGAGCGGCGCAGCAATCGAGCGCGCGCATGCCGGGCCGGGGCGCCGCGACTTCGGCGACGAGCATGGAGCTCTCGTCCTGCACCGTCCACAGCCCCGCCCGGTAGCCGTCGCTGTCGGCAAGATTGCCGCCCCGCCGGACGACGATGCCGGCCGCGGCCGCATCGGACGGACGGGCGTCGAAGCCGGCCGCCGTCAGGCGGGCGAGCGCCTCCTCCGGCGACAGCCGCAGCCGGTTGACGCGCACGCTCGCATGCGGCGGCTCGTTGCCCGCGGCGCAAATCGCCTCGGTCCCGGCTTCGCCGAAGACGGCGATCCAGCGGCACACGAGCCACGCCGGGTACGAATGGCGCAGCGCGATTCGTTCCGCCGGATCGGCGAGACCGGCCGCCGCTGCAAGCACGATCGGCGCCTCCGGCCGGCCGCCTGCGTTGCCGGCGTGCCCGGCTGCGATGCCGGTTCGCCCGGCTGCGTCGTCGGCGTGCCCTGCTGCGCCGCCGGTTTGCCCGGCTGCGTCGTCGGCGTGCCCTGCTGTGCCGCCGGTTTGCTCGACCGTCCTGCCGGTTCTCCCGGCTGCGTCACCGGATCGCTCTGCCGCGCCGCCTTCACCGGAAGCCGTCTGTGCGATGCTTCGCTGCAAGCTCCGCAGTACGCCGTTAACCATCCCCGCGATGCCGGCGTGCCCGCGCTTCTTGGCGATCGCAACCGCCTCGTTCACGGCCGCGTGAGGCGGCACGCGGTCGAGGAACACAAGCTGGTAAGCGCTCATCCGCAGCAGCTCCAGCACCCACGGCTGAAGCCGCTCCAGCCCTTTGGCGACGAAGCGGGCAAGCAGCGCATCCAGCGTATGACGGCGCTGAATCGTGCCGTACACCAGCTCCGTCGCCAGCGCCGCGTCGACCCGGGACAGCCCTGACGAGCGAAGCGCCCGGTTCAGCTCGAGATTGCTGTAGGCGCCGGCCTCGGCTACGCGGAGCAGCGCATCGAGCGCCACGGTCCGGGCCGACCGGCCCCGTTCCGGATGCGGCCGGCCGTCCGCCTTGCGCGCCGCGCGCTGCCGGCGATCGTCCGCTCCCGCTTCCGCCGCGCTTACGCCGGATCGGCCGCTCGCATGTCCGCCCGGCCGATCCGGCGAAACGGATGGCCTGGTTCGACGCTCCGCCGGCCGCGGCTGTCCGCTCCGTCCATGTTTGCCGTCGCGGCCGCCGCCGGGCGCGGTCATAATTCGCCTCCGCCAAACACCGTGCCGACCGCGAGTCTGGCGCCCTTGAGCCATTCGGCCGCCGGCATCGCACGCTTGCCGGCCGGCTGGATTTGCGTCAACAGCAATACGCCGTTTCCGGTCTGCACGGCAATCCCCTCGCCTGTGACGCGTACCACCTCTCCCGGCGCCGCGGCCGTATCGGCTGAATCATCGGACACCGCGCACGCCCAAACCTTGAACGGCTCGCCGTTCCACAGGGTGAACGCGCCGGCGAACGGGGACAGCCCTCTCACCTGATTGTAAATTTCCCTGGCGCTCCGGCTCCAGTCAATCCGCTCGTCGTCTCGCGTCAAGTTCGGCGCATACGTCGCCTCGGCGTCGTTCTGGGGAACGGCAACGGCCGTTCCGTCGGCGATCGACGGCAGCGTGCGGCCGAGCAGCTCGGCGCCGGCGACGCTCAGCTTGGCGAACAGCGTGCCCGACGTGTCGTCATCCGCGATCGGTACTTCGACCCGGCTGATCATATCGCCCGTATCGAGTCCTTCGGCCATATACATAATCGTAACGCCGGTCACCCGCTCCCCGTTCATAATCGCCCGCTGGATCGGCGCGCCGCCCCGGTACTTCGGCAGCAGCGAGCCGTGCACGTTAATGCAGCCGAGGCGCGGCAGCTCCAGCACCGCAACAGGCAATATTTGCCCGTACGCGGCCGTCACGATCAGATCGGGCTTGTACGCAGCTATCGCTTCCACCGCTTCCGGACGGCGAATCCGCTCCGGCTGAAGGACAGGCAGACCGTGCTTCAGCGCGACCTCCTTCACCGGCGGCGGCGTCAGCGTGCGCTTGCGCCCTTTCGGCCGGTCGGGCTGCGTGACGACAGCCGCGACGTCGTACCCTTCGCGAATAAGCAGCTCCAGCGACGGGACGGCGAATTCCGGCGTACCCATAAACACGATGCGCATCGGTTATTCGCCGCCTTTGTCCCGTTCGGAAATATCGTATACGCGCTCGGCGATATCGGTGAACAGTATGCCGTTCAGATGATCGACCTCATGCTGGAACGCCCGCGCCAAAAAGCCGGTCGCCTCCACGACGAACGGGTTGCCGTGCCGGTCCTGGCCTTTCACCTTCACCCGGTCCGCGCGCCGGACGTCGCCGTTCAGGTTCGGAATGCTGAGGCAGCCTTCCGGCCCGAGCTGTTCGCCGTCGGCTTCAATAATTTCCGGGTTGACCATTTCGATCAGTCCGGTTTCCTCGTCGCCGACATCGACGACGATGACGCGTTTCAAAATGCCGATTTGCGGAGCCGCCAGGCCGACGCCCTCGGCGTCGTACATCGTGTCGGCCATATCGTCGAGCAGCTTGTGCAGATTGGCGTTGAATTTCGTTACTTCTTTGGCAACTTCCCGCAACACGGGATCGGGAACTTTCACTATCATTCGAATGGCCATCGTTTTCCCATCCTTTATTCAACCGTATCGTGACGGACGGATGCCGTCCTATAAAATGACTTGCGGGTCGACGTCGACGGCGAACTGCACCCTGCTTCGCGCCGGGCCGTCCGCAAACGACGCCAGCGCTTGCCGGACGAGAGCCGGCGCGTCGACGCTCCCCCGATATTTTATCATACATTGAAAACGGTAGCGATCTTTCATCCTGGCGATCGGCGAGGCGACGGGGCCGAGCACGTCGAAAGCGGCCGGACCCGGCCTGTCGAGCGGACCGAGCACGCCCGCTCCGGCGGCAAGCCGGCGCAGCGCTTCCGCAAACCGCTCGCTCTCCGCCGCCAATAGCGGCAGCTCTTCATGCGACATCGTAATCAGAATGAGACGGCAGAACGGCGGATAGCCCATCGCCCGCCGGTGGCGCAGCTCATGGCGCACGAACGAATCGTAGTCGTGGCGCGCCGCCGCTTCGATGGCGTAATGCTCCGGCGCGTACGTCTGCACGACGACCTCGCCGGGGAGGTGGTGCCGCCCGGCCCGGCCGGCCACTTGCGTCAGCAGCTGGAACGTCCGCTCGCCGGCACGGAAATCCGGCAGGTTGAGCGACGTATCCGCGGCAATGACGCCCACAAGCGTCACGTACGGAAAGTCGAGCCCCTTCGCGACCATCTGGGTGCCGAGCAGCACGTCCGCCTGACGGTTGCCGAACTGCTTCAGCCATTTTTCGTGAGATCCTTTCTCCGTCGTCGTATCGACGTCCATCCGGATAACCCGGATGCCGGGAAACAGCTTCGCCAGCTCTTCTTCCACCCGCTGCGTCCCCGTGCCGAAAAAGCGGATATGCTCCCCATCGCACGACGGACATCTGTTCGGCGCTAGCTCCGCATGTCCGCAGTAATGGCACCGCAGCGCTCGCGTCTTCTGGTGATAGGTCAGCGATATGTCGCAATGGGGGCAGACGGCCGTATAACCGCATGTGCGGCACATGACGAACGTCGAGTAGCCGCGCCGGTTGAGCAGCAGCACCGCCTGCTCGCCCCGTTCGAGCCGCTCGGCCAGCGCGTCGTGCAGGCGGCGGCTGAACATCGAGCGGTTGCCGCTGCGCAGCTCTTCGCGCATGTCGACCACTTCGACCGGCGGCAGCGGCCGTCCTCCGACGCGGTCCGGCATCGGCAGCAGCGCCGTGCTCCGGCCTTCTCCCGCCGGCCGGTGAGCGGCGGCGTACGTCTCCAGCGAGGGGGTCGCCGATCCGAGCACGACCGCGGCGCCGTGCTGCCGGGCGCGGCGGATGGCTACGTCGCGGGTATGGTATTTCGGGCTCTCTTCCTGCTTGTACGACGCTTCATGCTCTTCGTCCATAATGATGAGGCCGATTCGCGGGAAAGGCGCGAAAATGGCCGACCGGGCGCCGATCGCCACCCGAACCCGACCCTCGCGTATTTTGCGCCACTCATCGTACCGCTCCCCGTTCGACAAACGGCTATGCAGCACGGCGACCGCATCGCCGAACCGCCCTTTAAACCGCTCCACCATTTGCGGCGTCAACGAAATTTCGGGCACCAGCACGATCGCTTGCCGCCCTTGATTCAGACAATGCCGTATCGCCTGCAAATAGACCTCGGTTTTGCCGCTGCCCGTTACACCGTGAAGAAGAAAAAATCCGGCTTCGCCGGATTCGATCGCCTTGGCGATTTGCTCGTACACATGCTGCTGTCCTTCCGTGAGCGGAAGCGGCGAGGTCGTCGCGAACTCGCGTCCGGCATAAGGATCGCGTTCCTGCTCGGTCTCCTCGATGCGGACGATTCCCCTGTCCGCGAGCGCCCGCACGCTGCCGGCGGATGCGCCGGCTTCGGCGAGCAGCGCCTGAAGCGGCACCGGACCGTCTTTCTCCAGCAGCAGCCGGAGCAGTTCCCGCTGCTTGCCGGCGCGCGCGGGCAGCTGCTCCAGCGCGTCGCGCGCCGCCTCGCGATTCTCGGGCGGGTAAACCGTCAGCACTTTGCGAATCGACAGGCGGTCGCGAATCGCCGAGCGCTCCGCCAGCACGCCTGCGCGCAGCGCTTCCTTCACCTCCGCCGCACATTCGGGAAAGCGCTGGCGAAGCGCATCGAGCTTCACCTCTCCGCGGCTTTGCAGCCAACGCAGCAATTCGCCCGGAAGCAGCTCTTCGGCTTCGCGTCCGCGCTCCCGGGCCAGCGATACGTACCGCTCGGCCCGGCCCTTCAGCGCGGCCGGAATCATCGCCTGCAGCGCGGCCGTCCACGTGCAGCAATATTTGACGCTCATCCACTCGGCGAGCGCGACAAGATCGGCCGTCAGCGGCGGCACCGGATCGAGCAGCTCGTCGACCGGCTTGAGCCGGTCAAGGTCCACATCGGCCTCGTCCGCAAGCGCCGTCACGAAGCCCTGCACGACCCGGCCGCCGAACGGCACGCCGACGCGGCTGCCGACCTCGATCCATCCCGCCATCGCTTCCGGAACCTCGTAGTCGAACGGCCGATCCGTTTGCCGGGACGGCACATCGACGATCACTTTGGCAATCATCGGCGCTCCCCGTCCCTGTCCGCGTCTGCGGATTTCCCGGCAGGCTGGACGTTCGTACCGCTGTCGCCGGTGCCGTCAAGCCGTTCGGCGACAAGCTGCATAATGCGCTCCGCCGCCTCGCGCTTGCTCATCAGCGGCAGATCGGCCACAAGTCCGCTACGATCATAAATTTGCACGATATTCGTATCGACGTTGAAGCCCGCCCCTTCCGCCGCGACGTTGTTCGCCACGACAAGATCGCAATTTTTCCGCTGCAGCTTGTCCATCGCATATTTCTCGATATCGCCCGTCTCCGCTGCGAAGCCGACGAGAAACTGGCGGGTTTTCCGCGCGCCGAGCTCCTGCAAAATGTCGGTCGTCTTCACCAGCTCAAGCGTCATCGTATCGCCGCTCTTCTTGATCTTCCGGTCCGATGCCGCGGCAGGCCGGTAGTCCGCCACCGCCGCCGCTTTAACGACGATGTCCGCTTCGTCGAAACGGGCGACGACTGCGTCCAGCATTTCCGCGGCCGATCTGGCATGGACCAGCTCGACACCCGCAGGCGGCATGCCTTCCGTACGTCCTGCGACGAGCACGACTTCGGCGCCCATGTTGCGGGCCGCTTCGGCAATGGCGAATCCCATCCGGCCGGAGGAATCGTTCGTCAGGAAGCGGACCGGATCGAGCCGCTCCACCGTACCGCCCGCGGTGACGAGCACCCGCCTGCCGGCCAGCAGCTCGCCTTGCCGGAACAGCCTTTCCGCAGCGGCCACGATATCCTCCGGTTCGGCCAGCCTCCCTTTGGCGACATAGCCGCAGGCGAGCTGTCCCGTACCGGGCTCGACGAAACGGACGCCGCGGGAAGCGAGCGTCTGAATGTTGGCGACGACTGCGGGATGCTCGTACATATGAACGTTCATCGCCGGCGCGACAATAATCGGCGACGTTGCCGCGAGCAGCGTCGTGCTCAACATATCGTCGGCAAGTCCGTTCGCCATCTTGCCGATGATGTTGGCCGTCGCGGGCGCCACGATGATCAGGTCGGCGTGGTCCGCCAGATCGATATGCGCGACGACCGACGGGTCCTTCTCGTCGAACGTGTCCAGATAGACGGGATGGCGCGATAGCGTCTGCAACGTCAGCGGCGTAATGAATTTGGTCGCGGACTGCGTCATGATGACGCGCACATTGGCGCCTGCCTGCACCAACCGGCTGCACAGGATGGCGGCTTTATACGCCGCAATGCCTCCCGTCACCCCGAGCAGAATCGTTTTCCCCTTCAGCATGGCCTTCCCTCCGCCTTTCTTTCAAATCCTGTCTGCCTGTTCCGCACCGTACTGCCAGGCATCGCTTCTGCTGCGCATCGTGCTCAGCGCTTCCGTTGCGCATCTGCGCATCGCTCCTGCTGCACATCGTGCTCAGCGCATCTGGAGGGCGTTCTCTCCAGAGGCGGCCGCCAGGCGCCGAAGCTTGCAGTTTCTTTTGCTGAACAATTCTGCAAAAGTGCAGTATTTTCGGGCGCAAAAAAACAAAAACGCGAAAATTACTGCGATTATGCAGTATTTTTGACCCGTTCAAGCCAGACAAGCGAAAATTACCAAAAAATACTGTATTTTTGCAGGATTCCGCGCCATATTCGGACATTCGGGCCAAAATTCCTGCACTTTTGCAGGATTTTGCACCATACCTTCCATATCTTGCCACATCCTCAACTTTCCTGCACTTTTGCAGGATTTTGCACCATATCTTGCCACACCCTCAATTTTCCTGCACTTTTGCAGCTTTTCGCCAAAGCAATCTGCCAGGAGATGGGGGCGTTGAAGGCGGGGCACACCGACGGACCGGAGACGATTTGACGGGTGGCGCGGACGGTTAGACAGGCAAATAGGAAGTAAATTTTACACTTTCTTTTATCTTAAAAAAATAACAACCTTACAGGTTGTCATTCGGTTACATTTGAAATTCGGGCAAGCCCCGGCCCTTCGTTTACTTGTCGGGCTGCTCGATGACGATGACGTCGTGATAAATCTCTTCCAACGCCACGCCGACATGCTTGTGCGACTTGACCTGCTGCAGCTCCGTCTTGCTTCCGTCGCGGAGCATCCGGGCGCGGCGGGAAGCGGCAACGACAAGCGAATATTTGCTTTCGACTTTCTTCATCAGTTCATCAATGGAAGGATAAAGCATCCATGTCACCTCTCGATCTGTCATGCTTTCTTCGTGGAAGCGTGCTGCATGGCGGCGAAATCTCCCATGACCCGCTCCCTGCGGCAATGCTCGGCTACAACGATGCACTGAATCCGGTGGCAGGCGGCCTCTATGTCGTCGTTGGTCACCGCATAGTCGTAATGGCGCAGCAACCCGATCTCTTCGATGGCGACCGACATGCGATGATCGATCGCGTCTTTGCTTTCCGTGCCGCGTCCCTCGATCCGCTGCTTCAATTCGTCCAGCGAAGGAGGCATCAGAAAGATAAAGACGCCCTCCGGAAATTTCTCCTTGACCTTGAGCGCACCTTGCACCTCAATTTCAAGAATGATGTCCTTGCCGCTTTCCAGCGTCTTCTCGACGAAGTCGCGCGGCGTACCGTAATAGTTACCCACATATTCCGCATATTCCAAAAGAGCGTCGCTGTCTATCATCTCCTGAAACTGCTCGCGGCTTTTGAAAAAGTAGTTGACGCCGTCGATTTCGCCTTTGCGGGGCTTGCGCGTCGTGGCCGAAACGGAATAGACGAGATCCGGCACCTTGCGCCGGAGTACCGAACAAACCGTTCCTTTGCCGACGCCCGACGGACCGGACAATACAATGAGCAATCCTCTCTTCATAATACTCCCCGTCAATTATTCGTCGTTATCGTCATCCTTGGTGGAAAGCCGGTGCGCGACCGTTTCCGGCTGCACGGCCGACAGAATGACGTGATCGCTGTCGGTAATGATGACCGCGCGCGTGCGGCGGCCATAAGTCGCGTCGATTAGCATATGCCGGTCGCGCGCCTCTTGAATGATCCGTTTAATCGGCGCCGATTCCGGGCTTACGATCGAAATGATGCGATTCGCGGAAACGATGTTCCCGAACCCGATATTAATGAGCTTGATGGCCATAATCAGGTTTCCCCCTCCGGTCTTCCTTCGTGCAACTGATCGAATGAATCGGTATATCGCAAATGATACGCAAGTACGCTAAGTCCTTCCGGCATTCGTCCGGATCAGGCAGACCATTTGCACTATTCTTGACGAAAAAAGTCCGGAGCATACGTTCCCCCATGCCATTTTCGTCCTAGACGGCAGCCTTAACGCGCCAGTCTGTCCGTCCGAGCAAATTACCGACAAGTGTAAATCGGCATTCATTTCCTTATTCTAATGGATTTTGGGCGAACGAACAAGTAGGAGCGAGAAAATAAAAGAAAAAAGCTCGATTGGCGGCCGCCAGCCTGCTAAGACTTCCATGGCCTGCCAATACGAGCCGATTTTCACCAGCGGCTATCTCTCCGTCTTCTTCCAAACGTATTCCGTCAACCGGACGGCCATATCGTAAAACATAAAAGGAGTCATAATATAAATGCCTTTGAAATGAGGCAGCGCCGCATCGATCAGCTCCTCGGCGATACGGACGCCTTCGGCTCGGCCCGCTTCGCCTTCCAGGCCGGCCATTCGGCGGCGAACTTCGTCGGACAGCTGGATGCCGGGCACTTCGTTATGCAAATATTCCGCATTCCGTCCGCTGGCCAGCGGCATGATGCCGATAAAGATCGGAACCTTGATATGCTTGGTCGCTTCGGCGATCCGGGCAATCAAACCGGCATCGTAGACCGGCTGGGTCATAATGTAATCGGCGCCCGTCTCGACCTTCCGCTCCATCCGCTTGACCATCTTGTCGAGATTCCGCACGTTCGGGTTGAACGCCGCGCCGATCACGAAGTTCGCCTTTTGCTTGAGCGGCTTGCCCGAAAACGCGATTCCCTCGTTCAGCTGTTTGATCATCCGAATCATCTCGAACGAGGTCAGGTCGTAGACCGAGCTGGAATCCGGCAAGTCGCCGAATCTCGCCGGATCGCCGGTAACCGCCAGCACATGGTCGATGCCGAGCGCGTCGAGCCCCATCAGATGCGACTGCGTACCGATCAGATTGCGGTCGCGGCAGGCGATGTGCACGAGCGGGCGCAGACCGAGCCGCTCCTTGACGAGCGAGGCGAGCGCCAGATTGCTCATGCGGGTGACGGCCAGCGAATTGTCCGCCATCGTGACCGCATCCACCCGCGCCGCTTTCAGCGCCGCCGCGCCGGCCATAAATTTGCGGATATCGAGATCCCGGGGAGGATCGAGCTCGACGATAACCGTATGCCGCTGCCGGACGAGCGTCGTCAGCGGCGGCTCTTCGATCTTCGTAACGTGCAGCTCCGGCTGCGAAACCGGCGGAACCGGCGGCGCCGTTTCCGCTGCCGTCTTCTGCCGATCGCCTCCGTGCTCCGCCTCTCCGGGCTGCGGCACGTAGCCGGCCAGCGAGGCGGCGACGGCGGCGATATGCTCCGGCGTCGTACCGCAGCAGCCGCCGATCAGCCGTGCGCCGCGATCGGCAAACCGGCGCGCCATATCCGCAAAATATTCGGGCGACGCCGTATAGGAATATTTCCCGTCCACATAATCGGGAATGCCCGCGTTCGGATAAACCGACAGCGGCAGCGAAACGGGCGCTTCGATCCGGTCGATCGCCCGCAAAATGCCGTTCGGCCCGGTACGGCAGTTGAAGCCGACGATGTCCGCGCCGCCGTCGCGCAGCTGTTCGAACGCTTCGTGCAGCTTGACGCCGTCACGCGTCCTTCCGGTCTCCTCGACCGCAAACTGGCATATGGCCGTAATGCCGGACAGCTCCCGCACGATGCGCAGCGCGAGCGCCATCTCTTCGAGATCGTAGAACGTCTCCAGCAAAATGCCGTCGACGCCTTCATCGATCAGCGCGCCGATCTGCCGTTTGAACGACCGTTCCAGCTCCGGTATGCCGATATTCTGACGCTTGCCGGCGCGAATGGAACCGACCGCCCCGACCACATAAGCGTCCGCGCCGACGGCAGCCCGCGCCACGCTGACGCCCGCCCGGTTGATCGCCTCGGTCTCGTCCTCCAGCCCGTAACGGGCCAGATTTTCCGGGTTCGCCGAGAACGTATTCGTTTCGATGACGCGCGCCCCCGCTTCATAATAACGCCGATGGACTTCCTCGATGACGTCCGGCCGCAGCGTATTGAATTCCTCGTAGGAAACGCCGACGGGGAACCCCATCTGATACAGATAGGTCCCCATTGCCCCGTCGCCTATGAGGATGCGGGTTTGGAGCGCTTCCCGCAAATCCGGCTTCATGCTCATCCCACCTATCACAATCCTTCCCAGGTGCCGCGAAACACTTCCGCAGCGGGCCCGGTCATATAAACATGATTGTCGCGTTCGTCCCATTCGATCAGCAGATCGCCGCCTTTGAGCGAAACGGTGACCGTGCGGTCCGTCAAACCGTTCAGCACCGAAGCGACGACCGTTGCGCACGCGCCCGTTCCGCATGCGAGCGTCGGACCGGCGCCGCGCTCCCAGACGCGCATATCGGCCTGATTGCGGGAATTTACGGTAACGAATTCGACGTTGATTTTGCGCGGAAACATCGGATGATTCTCCAGCTTCGGCCCCCATGTGCCGAGATCGAAGTTGACCGCGTCGTCCACATAGATGACGCAGTGCGGGTTGCCCATCGATACGGCCGTAAAGCGGAATTCGCGTCCGTCCGCTTCGATCGGATGGGCGATGACGGGATTGGCGTCGACCGTCGTCGGCACTTTGAGCCCTTCGAGGATCGGTTCGCCCATATCGACCCGTACCAGAGCCGCCTTGCCCGCCTCCGCCGTCACCCGCACCTTCTGTACGCCGGCGCCGAGCGTTTCGATCGTAATTTCGGTTTTGTCCGTCAAGCCGTTGTCGTAAACGTATTTGGCGACACAGCGGATGGCGTTGCCGCATTGCTCCGCCTCCGAGCCGTCGGAATTGATAATCCGCATCCGGAAGTCCGCCTTCGAGGAAGGCAAAATGTATACGAGGCCGTCCGCGCCGATGCCGAAATGGCGATCGCACAGCTTGACGGCCAGCTCCGCCACGCCGTCCGGCAGCTTGTCCTGCCCGGCGACCACGATAAAGTCGTTGCCCAGTCCATGCATTTTCGTAAAATTCATCGTCGCACCCCTTGCTGAAATCCATACCTGCAAATTCCGACAATATCCTAATAAAGCATACCGCAAAAGGCGGAAAAGCGCCATGGCAAATTTCATATATTGTTTGCACTCTATCACAAACGCCGGACGCCCGCAAGCTTTCGCCTGCGGGCACCGTTGTTGGCCGTTTTCGGAATATATAGAAGGCAATGCGCAGCGCGCAATCCTTAGCGGGCGACCGGCCGGGAGCCGCCGATTTTGCGCGCGGCGGACTTCTTCTTGCCGCCGGGAGAACCGAGGACGCTGCCGATGCCCATGACGAAGGTCGGGATGCCGGCCGCCACGAGCACGAGGCACCAGTCGCGGAAGCCGAGCGGCACCGTTTTGAAAATCGGCTGCAGCGCATCGATATAGAGAACGCCGAGCATCAGGATAAGCGACGACAACACGGCGAATACGAGATACTTGTTCTGCAACGGATTGCGGTGGAAGATCGAACGCGAACTGCGGCAATCGAATACGTGGATCAGCTGGGCCATGACGAGCGTAGCGAACGCGACGGTCTGCGCATGGACAAGCTGCGTCTTGCTGTCCGGAGCCCCGCTCAATGTAATCCAGAACGCCGCCAGCGTGCAGACGCCGATGAGCACGCCGCGGCTTATAATTTTCCAGCCGAGACGGCGGGCAAAAATATTTTCTTTCGCAGGCCGCGGCTTCTGCCGCATCAGATCCTTCTCCGGCTGGTCGACGCCGAGCGCCATCGCCGGCAAGCCGTCGGTGACGAGATTGACCCACAAAATCTGGATCGGCACGAGCGGCAGCGGCAGCCCTGCCATCATGGCGAGGAACATCGTCAATATTTCCCCCACATTGGAGGCGAGCAAATAACGGATAAATTTGCGGATATTCTCGTAAATGCCCCGCCCTTCTTCGATCGCCGAGACGATCGTCGCGAAGTTGTCGTCGCTCAGTACAAGCGAGGAAGCTTCCTTGGACACGTCTGTACCGGTAATGCCCATCGCGATGCCGATATCGGCCGCTTTGATCGCCGGCGCATCGTTGACGCCGTCGCCGGTCATCGCCACGACATGGCCGCGGCGCTGCAGCGCCTTGACGATGCGCAGCTTGTGCTCGGGCGATACGCGGGCGTAGACGTAGATATTGTCGACGAGCCGGTCGAGCTGCTCGTCGTCCATCACGGAAAGCTGTTTTCCGCTGACGGCCAGCCCGTTGCGGGGAATGATGCCGAGTTGACCGGCGATCGCTTCGGCGGTCGATTGGTGGTCGCCGGTAATCATAACGGTGCGGATGCCTGCGAGCCGGCATTTGGCGATCGCATCCCGCACTTCCCGCCGCGGCGGATCGATCATGCCGGTGAGACCGACGAACACAAGCTGGGATTCCGCTTCGCTTTCGGTGCCGCATTCGTCATGCGGCCGCAGATCGCGGTAAGCGAAGCCGAGCACGCGCAGCGCGTCCTGCGCCATCGCCTCGGCGGCTTCGGCCGTCTTCTGCTTCAGCGTGGCGGTGAACGGAACGACCTTGTCGTCCCACAGTATGTAGGCGCACTGCTCCATCAGCACATCCGGCGCGCCCTTCGCACAGACAAGCCGGCCGCCCTGGTGCTTCACGATGACGGACATCCGCTTGCGCTCGGAATCGAACGGAAATTCCTTCTCGCGGGCGTACAAGCTTTCCAGCGATTTGGGCGGCACGCCGAGCTTCATCGCCAGAACGGTAAGCGCCCCTTCGGTCGGATCCCCTTTGAGCACCCATTCGGCGACCGGTCCCCCGTCCTTGCGCTTCTTTCCGTCCGTCTCCTGCCGGGAGACGGACGCATTGTTGCAGAGGGCCGCGATTTGCAGCAGGCGGCGCACCGTCAGATCGTGCTTGACGTCGATGACGTCGCCGTCTTCGAGCGCCTCTCCTTCCGGCTCATAGCCTTCCCCCGTCACTTCGATCTGGCGTCCTCCGATCCACATCCGTGTGACGGTCATTTTATTTTGCGTCAGCGTACCGGTTTTGTCGGAGCATATAACCGAGGCGCAGCCCAGCGTCTCCACGGACGGCAGCTTGCGGACGATCGCCTTGCGCCTGATCATCCGCTGCACCCCGAGCGCCAGCGCGATCGTCACAATCGCCGGCAGCCCTTCGGGAATGGCCGCGACCGCCAGGCTGACGCCGGCGAGAAACATGCCATATAACGGCTGGCCGTGCAAAATGCCGGCAGCGACGACGAGCACGGTCAGTCCGAGCGCCACGGCGATCAGCACCTTGCCGAGCTGCTCGAGCCGATGCTGGAGCGGCGTCTCCATCTCCTCGGTCTGCTGGATCAGATCGGCGATCTTGCCCATCTCCGTCTCCATGCCGGTGCGGATGACGATCCCCCTGGCCGTTCCCCTCGTTACCATCGTGCCCATGAAGCCGATATTGCGCTGGTCGCCGAGCGGCAAGTCCGCATCCGCGAGCGTCTGCGCATGCTTGGCAACCGGAACCGACTCCCCGGTCAACGCCGATTCTTCGGCATAGCAGCTGTTCGCCTCGATCAGACGGACGTCGGCCGGAATCCGGTCGCCGCTTTCGAGCAGCACGACATCGCCCGGCACCAGCTCCCGCGCCGGCAGCGTCACGACTTCGCCGCCGCGCAGTGCGCGCGCCGTCGGCGCCGACAGCTCCTTCAAGGCGTACAGCGAACGCTCCGCCCGGTACTCCTGGATAAAGCCGAGAATCGCGTTCAGTACGATAATCGCAATGATCGTAATTGCGTCCAGATACTCGCCCAGTAATCCGGACAGAAGAGTCGCCCCGACTAGCACTAGCACCATAAAATCTTTGAACTGATTGAGCAGCAAGGCAAGCGGCGATATGCGCGCTCCTTCCGTCAACTCGTTGGGGCCGCGGGATTTCAGCCGCTCCTCCGCCTCTTTGGGCGATAGGCCCCGATCGGGGACGCTGCCGAGCGCATCGCTCAGCGCATCGGTGTCCAGCTGATGCCACTTCAATTGTTCCATTTCCTGTCTCCCTCCCGTAACTGCCGTGCTGGCGCGCGGCTGCCGACGGACAGCCTTCCTAGCCTAAATGTATTCGGACAAACCGTAAAATATCACCGAGCAAGGGGTTAAGTTTTTCTCCGAACTATGGCATGATAGAAATTACACGATTCGCGATAAAGGAGATTACCGATACGATGGCATTGGACGGTATTGTTATCCGCGCCGTCACGCACGAGCTGCAATCGTGCGTCGGCGCCCGCATTCATAAAATTCAACAGCCGGGAGACCGGGAGCTTGTACTGCACATTCGCGGCGGCGGCACAAACGGCAAATTGCTGATTTCCGCGAATCCGACATATCCGCGTCTGCACTGGACGCGCCAAACCTTCGTCAATCCGCTCGAAGCGCCGATGTTCTGCATGCTGATGCGCAAGCACTGCGAAGGCGGCTGGATCGAATCGATCCGGCAAGTCGGCAACGAACGGATCGTTCATTTCAACATCCGCCAGCGCGACGAGCTGGGCGACCTGTCGCTCAAGACGATCGTCGTCGAGCTGATGGGACGGCACAGCAATATCATATTGCTCAACCCCGCAACAGGGACGATCCACGACGGCATCCATCACGTCACGCCTGCGATCAGCAGCTACCGCGTCGTCCTTCCCGGCGCCCGCTATATCGCGCCGCCCGACCAGGGCAAGACCGACCCGCTGACGGTGGATTCGGAGCGGTCGTTCGCCGCTTGCCTCAAGCCCCTGGCCGAGAACGGCGATATGCCGGCGGAGCGCATGCTCGTAGCCGCGTTCAGCGGCTTCAGCCCGCTCATCGCCCGCGAAATCGCCCATCGGGCCGGCGTCGCGCCGGGCGAGCCGGCGGCCCCGGAGCGGCTCTGGCCGGCTTTCGCCCGCATGCTGGAGGATATCCGGATGCACCGGTACGAGCCGGTCATCGTCGATGCGGAGGGCGGCAAAAGCGTGTTCTCGGCTATTGCGCTGACGCATGCGGAAGGCAGGCGGGAAACGTACGCTTCGATCAGCGAATGCCTCGAAGCCTATTACGGCGACAAGGCGGAGCGGGACGCGGTCAAGCAGCGCGCGGCGGACCTGATCCGGTTCATCCAGAACGAGAAGGCCAAAAACGAGAAGAAGATCGAGAAGCTTCAGGAAACGTTGGAGGAGGCGAAGGACGCCGACAAGTACCGGATCATCGGCGAGCTGATCACCGCCTATATGCACCAGATCCGGCAGGGAGACAGCCGGGCCGAGCTGATCAATTATTACGACGAGGAGCAGCGCCCCGTCGTCATCGAGCTCGATCCGCAGCTGACGCCTTCCGAAAACGCGCAGCGCTACTTCCGGCGTTATGCGAAGCACCGCAACAGCCTTGCGGTCGTGACCGGGCAAATCGAGCGGACGCGCGAGGAAATCGAATATTTGGCCGCATTGCTGCAGCAGCTGGACACCGCGTCGCTGGCCGATATCGAGGAAATACGGGAGGAGCTGGTGGAGCAAGGCTATATCCGGGACCGCGGGAAACGCGGGCCGAAGCGGAAAAAGCCGGCGCGGCCCGCGCTCCTCTGCTACACCTCGTCGGAGGGCGCGACGATCTACGTCGGCAAAAACAATACGCAGAACGAATATTTGACAAACCGGCTGGCCTCGCCCGGCGATACGTGGCTGCATACGAAGGACATACCCGGTTCCCATGTCGTCATACGCGGAGACGGCTTCGGAGAGACGACGCTGGAGGAAGCGGCGATGCTCGCCGCCTATTACAGCCAGGCGCGCGAGTCGAGCCGGGTGCCGGTCGATTATACGCTGATCCGCCACGTCCGCAAGCCAAACGGGGCCAAGCCCGGGTTCGTCATCTACGACAATCAAAAAACGCTGTTCGTCACGCCTGACGAACAGCGAATCCGCTCGCTTCCTTCCGTTATTCGCGCCTGACGCCGGCCGAAGCGGCGGCCGACCGGCCGGCGGTTGGCGTTTCCCGGGCTTTCGGCCGTCCGGGCTAGCCGCCTCTTGCCGCCGGATTCAACTTGCGCAGCACCGCAGCGTCGACCGTTCGTCCGCCGATCGGACCGTGGAACGCCCCGCTTTCCCGCTCGCCGTGGAAATCGGAGCCGCCGGTGACGATCAGTCCGTACCGCTCCGCAAGCGCCGCGTACCGGTTTTCCTCGTCTTCGCCGTGATCGGAGTGGAATACTTCGATCCCCCGGACGCCGTATTTGACGATCTCTTCCACCAGCGCGTCATTGCCGTACAATCCGGGATGAGCGAGGACGCTCGTGCCGCCGGCCTCCCTTATCCAGTCTACCGCCTCGAACGGATGGATGCGCGGCGGATTGACGTACGCAGCGGCTCCTGCGGCGAGATAGCGGTCGAACGCTTCCCGGACCGATCCGACAATCCCTTTGTCGACCAGCACCTCCGCCATATGGGGACGGCCGACCGTCTTCTCGGGATCGTCAAGCTTGCCGGCCTTACGTTCCACCTCTTCCAGCGTGATCGGGATGCCGAGCCCGCGCAATTTGGCGATCATCCGCGCATTGCGGTCGGCCCTCGTAACTCGCAGGCCCGCAAGCCGGGACAGCCACTCGTCGTCGCGCCAGTCCGGATAATAGGCGAGCACATGTACGTCGATGCCTTCCGCCGAGGTGCTGATTTCGACGCCCGGCACGACTTCGACGCCGAAACGGCGGCCGGCCTCCACCGCCTCTTCCGTCCCCGCCATCGTATCGTGATCGGTAACGGCAATGGCAGCAAGCCCGGCTTCCTTCGCCATCCGCACGATATCCGCCGGGGCATGAAGCCCGTCCGACGCCGTCGTGTGTATATGCAGATCCGCACGGTTCATAGCCATTGCTGCAAATCCCTCTCTCTCAGGAAAGTCAGAAACGTAACCGCCGATATCGGAAGAAGCGCCGATTTCAGGTAAATGGAATAAAACTGCCGCTTGAACTGAATGCCTTCGATCGGCACCATCCGGATCAGCCCGAGGGCGACCTCATGCTTGACCGAGGAGGCCGAGACGAAGGATACGCCGAGCCCGGCTTCGACCGCCGATTTGACCGCTCCCGTGCTGCCCAGCTCCATGACGATCTTCATGGCCGACGGGTCCGCCCCCATTTTCATCAACTGCTCTTCCATGACAAGCCTCGTTCCCGACCCTTGCTCCCGCAGCACGAACGGGCATTCCATCGCCTCCTGCAGCGACACGCTCTCCCGCCGGGCGAACGGATGGGAATTGGCCACGATCAGTTTCAGCTCGTCGCTCAGCACAGCCTCCATATGCATGTCGGGATGGTTCACCGGCGCTTCGATCAACCCGAAATTCAATTGATGGTTCAAAATTTCCTCCATAATTTGCGCGGTGTTCATCACCTTCATGCTGATGGAAATATGCGGATACTCCTGACCGAACGGTCCGAGCAGCCGCGGCAAAATGTATTCGCCGATCGTCAGGCTGGCTCCCAGCTGCAGACGTCCTTTCAGCTGACGCGTAAACTTCGACATGCTGGCGTCCGTCTCCCGGATCAGGTCGATGCTGCGCTTGGCGTACGGCATGAGCGCGCGCCCCGCTTCCGTCAGCTCGATCCGCTTGGTCGAGCGCCGCAGCAGCTTCGTGCCGAAGTAATCCTCGAGTGATTGCACCTGCATCGTCACCGCCGGCTGGGTCATATGCAGCGCTTGCGCGGCCGCGGAGAAGCTGCCCTTTTCGGCCACGGTGTAAAAAATATGAAGTTGATGAAAATTAAGTGCCATTCGCGATAACCCCGTCCTTTCGTATCCCCATTATACAACGAATACGGCTGCAAAACCGATATCCGGCTTGCGCGGGCCGCCATTTTTGCATCATTACCGGCTCATATCCGTGTTGCTTGCGGCTTGCATTCGGAAGATAATGAAAGTTACGCGCCTGCCGCTCCGACAACCGACAGAAAGAAGGGTAGATGGTGAAACAGCATTCGCGATTGTATACGGCCGTTTTGATTGCCGCTCTTGTTCTCATCTGGGGAGTGTCCTGGCCGATCTACAAAATCGCCCTGAACTATACGCCGCCGGTTCTGTTCGCCGGAATGCGGACATTTCTCGGAGGACTCATGCTGGCGCTGGTCGCCCTGCCGCGCCGGAAGCAGATCCGGCTGAAAGAAAATGCGAAAATTTATTCGATATCCGCGCTGTTCAACGTGCTGCTGTTTTTCGGACTGCAAACGATCGGCCTGACCTATTTGCCGGGCGGCCTGTTTTCCGTTCTCGTCTATTTGCAGCCTGTGCTGGTCGGCCTGCTTGCCTGGCTGTGGCTCGGAGAAGCGATGTCGTTGCCGAAAATCGCCGGGTTGCTGCTCGGATTTGCCGGCGTCGCCGTCATCAGCGCCGACGGCCTGAGCGACAACCTGTCAGCGACGGGCATCGTTCTGGCTCTGCTCACAGCCGTCTGCTGGGCGTTCGGCGCCGTATATTTAAAGAAAGACGGCGGGAAAGCCGATCCGCTGTGGCTCGTCTCCATCCAGAGCATGACCGGAGGCGCCATCCTGACCGCTATCGGTTCCTGTGCCGAATCGTGGACGTCTATCGTCTGGAACGGGTATTATTTGTCCGGCCTGCTGTTCGGAGTCATTCTGGGCGTTCCGACCGCCTGGGTCATTTATTTCATACTGGTCCGTTCGGGCGAAGCGAGCAAAGTGGCGACCAGCACGTTTCTCACGCCGCTCATCTCGGTCATCGCGAGCACGCTTTTCCTGCACGAGCCGTTCCATGCCTTGCTGCTGGTCGGTATCGTCATGATCGTGCTCAGCATCTATTTGGTCAACAGAACGGCCGGCCGGTCCGTTTCGGCTGACGGCCTGACCGGCACGCCGGGACGTAAAGCCTTGTAACGGCGCGGAGCCGCTTATTTCCAAAACGACGAACGGTTCGATCGTCTCGGCGAAGACAAGCATCGAATCGTTCGCTGCCGTTGAACCGAAAAAAACAAACCGCCCGGAACAATACCGGACGGTTGCGGGGTTATCAAGGCGTCATGAAGTATGCGGTTCGAAAGAAACCGCTTTACGGAAATCGAATTAGCGTTCTCGGCCTCTTCCAGCAGGACAAGGATCTCGCATTCGGACTGCAAAACGGGATGGATGTCGGCTTGCCGGGTTATTTGCGCTTCCGGCTGTTTTTGATCAGCGTCATCCTTCTGGAATGACGAAGCCAGGAGTAATAGGATTTGAGGTCTCTCAGTTCGATCGTTTCCGACATTCGTCCCAGAAACGTAACGACGATCATCTTGTGCAGCGGATTGCCGGCAATGTCCGTTTCGCCCTCCAGCTCGGAAAATTCCGCAACAAAGACAAGATCTTCGTCAATCAAATATACGTCTTCCTCGTTGCGGTAATATGGCGTGATCCGGCCCTGCTTCAAACATTGCCATATAAAGCCGGCGATGTCTTCATACCCGGTTTTTTTATGTTCGACCCGGTCAGCCCAGCGGATTTTGGCGTGGTTCGTGATAATGACATCCGCTACTTTTTTGTCGCCCAGCAGGATATGAAACGACTCATAAGTATTCCATCTTTCCGTCACTTTGTCCTTCATCCCGATCCACTCCTCCCCTGGAAGCAGGTCTTTGGTTCCACTCACGATGATAAGTCCATTGTATCATTTTTAACAGATATTTCAACGAAAAACCGTAACCGCCCGCACATGTTGCGCCCGTCAAAGCGCGTTTAACGCGCTTTCATTTTTGACATGCGCCGCTGCATCTCGAAAGGCATAGGAACCGCGCGACTTCGTGCGCTCGACGCATCGCGTTCCCCCGAGCCGGGCATGTCCGACCGCTTTTATGTAAAAACCTGAATCCGTGAATTTGTACTGATGACCGCGTCTAAAAACGGATTTAATGATTCATTTTGCAAAAAGTGCATCGTAAGAACCTGGATCCCTCATTTCAGTATGCATTCGGTGCAGGCTAACCCGTTTTTTAGGGACATCAAATAACCCTCGCCTTTTACAGGGGGGATATGAGAGAATCCGATTGTGGTCCGTTCTTCTTAGCCGGTTAGGCAAACGCCAGATACAACCGGCGGGCGGTGCGGAACCATGGGCTGTTGCTGCCAAAATTCAAGCAGATGTTCCGCGCATGGCGGACGTAACGCGCCGCCATATAGACGATGTTTTGGATCACAGTCCGAATCCGGCGGCGCTTCACATTGCCCCGGATTGGCGCATCGTCCTCACGAAGACTTTCTTGTCCCATGATGCGCAGCAGATTATAGGCGAACAGCCCCGTATGCAACACCAGATCGTTGGTCGCGAATTTACCGGCGGGCAGACGCTCCAGATCCAGGTCGGTCTTAATCTCGCTGTGAAATTGCTCGCTTGTTCCATGGTCGCGATACAATTCGATCACGCGCCACGGTGCACAGCGAAGCGATGTCCAATACACGTGCACTTCAATATCCGGCATGAGGAACAATTGTCCGTCACGAGACATGGTTCGTTTGATCACATGAAACACTTGACGCAGCGGTTGGTCGAACCCTTTTTCTTGAAATTCAATCGCGCCGACGTATTCGATTTTTCCTTCACGCTGCTCACACGCGATCCCTTTCGTTTCAGCGATGTTTAACCACATCTCTTTAGGCGATTTGCGAAGGTTGACCTTGATGATGTAGTCGGTTCCTGGATTCCGATGGCAGACACGCAAATTGTCCAGACTGTCATTGCCCGCATCCATGCGGACGAGCAGCTTTCGGTCCGTAATCCGCCGGGCATAGTGTATGCTTTGTTCCAAGAACGAATCGGTTCCCTTTTGGCAATGCACGCTGCCTTCCCGCAGCTCCACGTTGACGCCGTAACCTTCTTGGCCCAGGTAGGCAAAGATCGGTGCGTACCCATCCACGCCTTTGTAGGTGCGGGAAACACCTTCCTTCTTCGTACCGGAATTGTCGAACGGGGATACGTCGATGTCCAGGGGCAAGTATTGCTCGTTTCCTGCTGTTACAGCCGTTAAAGGAACGTTGATGTTCCGCAGCAGATCGGCCGATTCTTCCAGCAAGATGCTGTTCCAGTTCGCTTGTTTAGCGGCAGCGGCGGCATCCAACCGTTGACGCAACGTGGGGCTGGACGGCACCTTACGCAACTGAAGGCAAATGGGAAAAACGTCATCTTGACGAAAGGGTTCGATGTGGTCGAAGTCACTTTTTCCTTGACAGAGCAAACCGATATAACTTTTCATGACGTCAGCATGGGTATGGTAGGGACTCTCGAATTCTTTGATGACCGAATGATCCAGCCGTTTTGTTAGCTTTGTATGAGCAAGCAAGGCACCAACGGTAGCAAGCCCCGCATGAGTGGTTAAGATGAGTTCTTTTGTTTGGACAAATCGAATCTTCATGGCGCACCTCGATGGTGAAAAGTTGAAATCGTCGGAATACCTTACCAATTCTCCATCGAACTGCGATTTCCTTTTGTTTTCTCAATTTTTCAAGGACGAATCATCACGGATTCAGGTAAAAAGACTTCCGACCGGGCAACGGCGGAAGTCTTGTTCCGCAACTACAAGCTGTAAAAGCGGGTTTTATCCGGGACGTTCTGCGTATACTCCGTCTTGATTTCATTACGGTAAGAGCGCTCGATTTTTTTGACGTAAGGAAGCCTTTGAATGTTGCGGATCGTTTCTTCCGACCGATCGGCGTTCATATACATGACGACGTAATGCATCTTTCTCGACATATAATGGACAGTTCCGTATTTGTCCAGCGCTCTTGCCGCCTTCAGGTCGGTCACCCATACGATATATCCCGTCCGTTCGGCAATCATTTTGCATCCTCCTAAAACTTTGCGCAGCAAAGTCGCTTCGTAAGCAAACGCTTAAAATTTTGCGAAGCGAAGCCGCTCGTCAGCATCGGATAAAACGTTTGCGAAGAAAGCCGCTGCCGCAGCCCAGCCCGATCTTGTCGTTGCCCGGCACTTTGACCGAATCCGACACGGCCCGGGCAAGCAACACGGCGACGTCGTACAGCAATTCATCGACCGCCTTTTCAGCCTGCTTGAACCGGCGAACCGGCTCGAGCGCGTCCAGCGCCCGCTCCGCGGCCTTGAGCGCGTCTTTCGCCTCATGGTAGTCAGGATGAAAACGCCCGAACCTTTCGCAGTCCGCAAATTTTTCCTTCAAACGGGCAAATTCGGCGGATTGCCGCCGCACTTCCTCATCCATTTCTACGACAGACTTCCAATATAGATATTCGGCAACTTCGGCCGAACTGTTGATCAAATCACCAAGCTCGTATGCACGAAGCAGCACGGCCGCCATATCCAGCGGCTCGCCGACATGATCTGTTGCGGATACCGCATATTCCGGAAGCCGTTCTGCGTTTGCCATGCCCTCACCCCTTCCTGTCGCCTTGCACTTCCTATCATATCACATGGAACGCCGGCTGCGATAGAGAGTTTGCGGCTATGGGGAGACACCCGGCACGATCAACATCATTTCGTTCCACATTTCGGGCGTCAGCCGCACTTTGGAACAGTTTTCCGTTCCCCGCAATGTGCCGGTAACCGCCCAGTTCGTTCCCCCGGTCCCTTCAAGCGATCCGGGGATGAAAGCGAAGGCGCCCGCTTCCGTTCGCAGTTTGAGCGGCGTCTGCCACAAGAGCGCCCGCTCCACCATTTCCCGGCGGGTGGAAGGGTGATACGCGCGCATTTGGCGAAGCCACATCGCCGGCGTTTTATCCAGCTGGGGAAACCACTCGTGCGGCTGCGGGTGCTCAACGGCCAGCTCGTACAGCTGCAACCGGCGCGGCTCCTCGATAAATCCGCCGAATCCGTCCCCGCCTTCCCCGTTCCGCATCTGCGCCGGAAGCGCGGCGCCGCTTCGCCCGCCCGCGTCTTTCACCCGCTGCTTGTCGCCGCCCGCATCGCCGCCTAGCGCCGTCATCCGAGACGACAACGGAAAGCCGAGCGATTCCAGCCGTTTGCGTATAGCCGCAAGCTCTTCCCTGTCCACGGCAAAATGAAGCGGACCGATACGCTCGATAAAAAGCGGCGCCAGCGCCGGGTCGCGCTCCAGCGCGTCGGCAATATCCGCCGTATCGCAGCGCAGCAGCACCGCTTCGGCGATAGCGACGCGCCCCGCCCGCATCGCCCATTCGGCCAGCGCGGCGTCGACCGCCGGCGGCAGCGGACAGCCGGAGGCGCGCTCCAGAAAACGGCGGATGCCGTCTTCCGTTCGCCCCTCTTCGCGGGCGCGGCCGATCGACTTGGCGCTTAGCCGGTACACGTTCACCAGCTCGTCCGACACTTTATCGGCAATCTGCTCCAGCTCCCAGCGAACGGCATAGCCGACCAGCGGACCGGCGAGCAAATCCCCGTCGGGCTGGATATAGAGCGGTTCCTCCGCGTCCCCCTCTCCGAATCCGACGCACGAATCGGCGGCGGCATCTCCTACGGCTCCGTCTTCGGCCGCGTCGCGGGCGCCGGGCGGCTCCCACAGCCAGCGGACAAGCGGTTCGCCCGTCCCGTCGCAGCCGCGTTCCATCCAGCCGAAGGCGGAAAGGGCGTTAAGCCAGCCGTCCAGCGCGCCCCCGATGGCGGAAGCCGCTTCGGTCCGGTCCGCTAACGGCGCCGCCAGCTCCGACAGGCGGGCATGTATATCGGACACGCGGTACCATCTGAAAGGCTGCAGCGCTTCCAGCAAAGCGGCGGATTGCGAGAGCGGCGCGGCATTGCGGGCGTAATGGACGGCGCACAAGCCGATCAACCGCTTCTCCCGCTCGGTGTGGCCGAGGGCGAACCATTCGTTCGCCGCCTCGTCGCGCCATTCGAAACATCCGGCTTCCGGCGCGAATCCGATCATCCCGAGACGGAAGCCGATATCGAGCGCAAGCGCCGCCGGCAGCGAATGGACGACGCTGCCGCTCGGCTTCAAGCCGAGCGCCGCCAGATCATCCGCTGCGACGGCGAGCTTCTCCTCGATCGCCGCCGCCGTGCGCCGGGGAAGGGCCGACTTTGCCGTAAGCCCCGCTCCGCTGCGAAACATCGCCGCCCAGGCTTCGAGCAGCCGGCGGCTCAGCGGCACGTCGCTCCCGGACTTCCCGGCCACGGGAAGGGCCTGCCGTTCCGCATCCGCATCAAGAGGGACGAGGCGGCACGGATAAAGCGACCGCAGCCAGACGCCGTATATATCCGCCGGCAGGAATGCCATCCGGTCGCCCCAGGCTTTGCGCACGGCGAACAGGATGCCCGCGCCGTACAGCTCGAGAGCGCCGAGCCTTGCCTCGGAACCGGCAAGACCGGCCGCTTCCGCAGCCGCCTGAATGAGCCGCTCCTCGTCGGCGGCCCCGGCGCCGAAACGGCAAACCGCCGTGCGCAGCACCGCCTTCGCCTCGTCCGACATGCGCTGAAGCGCCGCCTTGGCGGCGGAAGGACTCGCGACGAGCGACGGCCAGCGCCGACGCTCCGGCGGCACCGACGACCATAACGCCGAATCCGCGAATAATTCCCGGTCGCGCGCGGACAGCCGCTGTTCGAGCTCGTTAATTTTCATCGTCCTCCCGCCTCCTTGAATGCCCCCATCGGCTCGCCGCTTCCTTCCGCCAGGCGGACAAGCTCGTAGCGGTACCCTTGCTCCAGCATGAACAGCTGACGCTTGGCGGCAAATTCCGTCTCCTTCGACTGGGCGGTTACGAGCGTGTAGAACCACGCCGCATTGCCTCCGGTTTTCGGGCGGAGAATGCGCCCGATCCGCTGCGCCTCCTCCTGGCGGGAGCCGAAGCTGCCCGACACCTGGATCGCAACCGCCGCATCGGGCAAGTCGACGGCGAAATTAGCCACCTTGGAGACGACCAGCACCGGGATTTCGCCGCGCTTGAACGCCTCGTACAGCCGTTCCCGCTCCTCCTGCCGCACTTCGCCGGTCAGTACCGGCGCGTTCAGCTTCGCGCCAAGCCGGTGCAGCTGATCCAGATACTGGCCGATGACGAGCGCCGGCTGCCCGGCATGCCGCCGCAGCAGCTCCTCCACGATCGGCAGCTTGCCGGCGTTTTCGCCTGCGAGCCGGACCTTCGTGCGCGCATCGGCGGCATAATAGCGGGGACGCTCGGCTTCCGGCAGCGGCAGCCGGATTTCACAGCATCTGACCGATGCGATCCAGCCTTTGGACTCGAGCATTTTCCACGGCATCTCGAATAGTTTCGGTCCGATCAGCGAAAACACGTCTTCGGCGCAGCCGTCCTCGCGAATAAGGGTGGCGGTCAGTCCGAGCCGCCGCGTCGCCTGAATTTCCGCCGTCATCCGAAAGACGGGGGCCGGCAGCAGATGGACCTCGTCGTAAACGATCAGCCCCCAGTCCCGCTGGCGAAACAGCTGCATATGCGGGAACTCGTTCCCTTTTCCTTTGCGCTGGGTCATCATCTGATAGGTGGCGATCGTAACCGGCCGCACTTCTCTGCGCGCTCCGCAATATTCGCCGATATCCCCGTCGGTCAGCGTCGTTTTGTCCAGCAGTTCGCGCTTCCACTGCCGGACCGATGTCGCATTCGACGTCAGGATGAGCGTCGCGCTGCGCAGCCGGGCTATCGCGCCGACCCCGATGACAGTTTTTCCCGATCCGCACGGCAGGACGATAACCCCGCTTCCGCCGCTGTTATCCTGATCGCGATAAAACAAGTCGAGCGCCCGTGCCTGGTAGTCCCGCAAAGCGAAACCGCCGTCACCCTGCCGGAGGGCGACCGCGAGCGATTCGCCGGCATGATAACCGGCCAGATCGACGACGGGATAACCGGCCCGCACCAACTCCCGCTTGATCGCGCCGCGCTGTTCGGGCGGGACGGTCCAGCCGGCGGCCGTTCTGCCGTCAAGCCGGCCGGCCCATTCCGGCGATTCGGCCAGCTCCCGGAACAGCTCCTCCGGTCCTTCGAGCAGCAGCGTCCCGTCTCCGTTCCGCCGCAGCACAAGGCGGCCGTAACGATCCGCCAGCCGGCGCACCGCTTCCTCGATCTGACGCGGCAAGCCGTAACGGCCGTAAGCGGTCAGCGTTCCGACCATTTCCTCCGCCGTCGTGCCCGACGCGGCGGCGTTCCATATCGACAGCGGCGTTATCCGGTAAGTATGCATAACCCCCGGCCGCTTGATCAGCTCCGCGAAGCCTGCAAGCTTCTCTCTCGCTTCTTCCGCAAGCGGATGCGAATCGTCGAGCAGCACGGAGAAATCGGACTGTACGATCAGCGGCCCGTCCTTTTTGCGCAGCACAGCTCCAATCTCCTTTCGCATTTGGATGCCTTTTCCTGTCAGTATGGAGCATCGACTGCCGTTTTATGCGACTATGGCGCGGGGCCGCTGCTTTCGGCTGCATAGACGAGCCGGGCGAAAAGCCGGGCGCAGCGGCGGCTTTTCGATTCAGTTTTTGGCTTTCCTGAAGCCCGCCGCGACCGCTTCCTCTTCCGTGCAGAACATCATTTCGGCCTTCGTCTGTTCGTAATGCCGTCCGTCCGGCATATGATAAATTTTATCGCCGCGGGAATTGATATTGCCTTTGATCCGCGGATTTTCGCAAGTTCCGGACACCGATGCGTCCGGTTCCGCCGTTCCGCTTCCCCATAGCCCGCGGTTGCCGTTTCTCGCCGACCGTTCCGCCTCCTTGAACCGGTCCGCCAGCATCACGTTCGGCGGTACGGTCATCATATGGGCATAGCCTTCCGCCACAAGACGCTCGTTCACCATCGCCGCGTCGCCTTCGACAAACACGTAACGGAGCAGCCGCCCGTAGCGGTCGGTATTTCCCGCATCCCGGAACAGGTACACCTTCTTCCCTTCCAGCATGCTCCGGCTTTTCGCCGCCGCTTCCTTGCCGTACCGCTCCACCTTGCCGCCCGTCGACTCCGGCGTATCGATGCCGATCATGCGGACCCGGTCATCCGACCGAAGCACGAACGTATCGCCGTCGACGACCCGTTTTACGGTTCCGGTTTCATACGCCGAGCCTTTCAGTTCCGGATAGGCGCGGTAAACTTCCTTTACGAACTCGTCGGATGAAGCGCTGTCCGAAACGCCGCATCCGCCCAAAGCCAAAATTGACAATATCGACAATACCGCCAATACCAATACGTTTCGCCATTTCTTCATTTTCGTTTCCCCTCGATAACAAACATAAAAAAGGCGCGCCGGCAGCCGATCGACCCCGGAGCGCCTGTCAGGTTTATCCTAAGCTCGCTCGTTCAATGCGCGGAAGCCGGATTGCGGTGTTCGTGCTCGGAGATGCCGCTGAGCGCTTCGCCGGCTTCGTTCACAAAAATTTCCCGTACGGCCAAATCGCCGATGGCCACGACACCCACCAGATCGCCGTTTTCGACGACCGGCAAACGGCGAACCTGATTGGACGCCATAATTTTGGCCGCTTCGTCGACCGATAACGACGGCTCGATCGTCATGACGTCCGTCGTCATCACCTCGGAAACCGCAGTGGAGCCGGAATGCTTCTCGGCATAACCGCGCACGACCAAATCCCGGTCGGTTACGACGCCGATCAGCTTCTTGCCCTCGACGATAGGCACAAAACCGATATCATGCTTCTTCATCAATACCGCCAGCTCATAAATGTTGTCCTGCCGGGTAGCCGTGACGCAATCGGTGGACATAATATCTCGAACGGTTCTCATGATGCGCTGCCTCCTTCTCGTTTACGGCCTGATACGCCGATTATCCGAGAATTAGGATGGCCGAAACGCGCCAATATCATGCGCTTTCCGCAACGAAATTCTCCGCCATGGCCGTCATCAGCTCCGCCGCGCGCAGCATGGCGCGCTCGTCGATGTCAAAACGCGGGTGATGATGCGGATAAATGGCGCCGCATTCCGGATTGCCCGCGCCGACGAACATGAAGCAGCCCTTCGTTCGTTGGACGTAATAGGCAAAATCTTCCGCCGCCATGACCGGTTCGGATTCCTTGACCGCCTCTTCGCCGAACAGGCCGGCCGCAACGCGGAAAAATCGCCCGGCTTCGCCGTCGTCATTGACAAGCGCCGGATAGCCTTCCCGGAATTCCAACTCGGCGCTCGCGCCGTATACGGCCGGGGCGGCAGCGACGATTTCCTTGAACCGCTTCCTGGCAAGCTGGCGCGTCCGTTCGTCGAAGGAGCGGATCGTCCCTTTCATCACGCATTGCTCGGCGATGACGTTGCCCGAAGCTCCCGCCTGGAACGAACCGATCGTGACGACCGCCGGCGACAGCGGATCGACGTTGCGGCTTACGATCGTTTGCAGCGCCTGAACGAGCGCGGCGCCGGCCACCACCGTGTCGATCGCATTATGCGGCAGCCCGCCATGGCCGCCTTTGCCCGTCAGACGGATCGTAAATTCGTCCGTCGCCGCCATGAAGGGGCCGCTTCTTGTGGCGACCGTTCCGTAAGGCAGCGGCGTCCACAGATGAACGCCGTAAATCGCGTCGATCCGATCGATCGCCCCTTCTTCGATCATCCGGATTGCGCCGCCCGGACAAATTTCTTCGGCAGGTTGAAACAACAAGCGACGTTCGCCTTTCAGCGAAGGAGCGATAGACCGGTACAGCGATGCGATGCCAAGCATCGTCGCCGTATGGGCGTCATGCCCGCAAGCATGCATAACTCCCGGAACGGTCGACGCATAATCGCATGTTTTCTCGTCCTGAATGGCCAGCGCGTCGATATCCGCCCGGAGTGCGACATTCGGTCCCGGCTGGCCGCCCCGAATGACGGCCACGACGCCATGACCGCCGACGCCTTCGCGCACTTCGCAGCCCATTTCCCGCAATTTCCCGGCGATCCACGCCGAGGTACGCTCTTCCTGAAAGGACAGCTCGGGATGACGATGCAAATACCTCCGCCACTCGACCATCCGGGGATAAAGCTCTTTCAGCCGTTCGGTCCGCGCTTCGTTCTCCGTCATGAATGCTTCTCCTCCCTGCTCCCCTTGACTTCATGTTCGTATTTTACCAGATTTCGCGGTGCCGGCGAAAGTCTTTCGCCGCCGCGACGCCGAAAGCCGGCCCGCATCCTGCCGCCGCCATGTCAAGTTCGAATCCCGTCCGCGATCCGGAGTAAGGCTTGCGTACGCCGGGGAAACATACTATCATGAGAAAAGACCAATGAACATTTGCAAGACAAGTCGAAGGAGGAGCTTCCATGATTATTGAAAATACAGGCTTGAACGGGATGACGAGCGATTTTGCCCATCTGGACGAATCGATGGACAAGCTCGGCTTTTATCGGGGGCAATGGGAATATTACAGAGCTACATACGATCTGAAGCTTGAAGACCGCGCGAGCGGCAACACGTATTATCTCCGTATCAATACGCGGGTTGTCGAGGGCAAGCTGGAATCGCCGGATGCCATTCTGACCATCGAGGCCGTCTACATCGGCCGGGCAACGTTCCCCCACGGTCTGGAGTACGAATCGCCCGTTCCGCAAGCGATTTTGAATATTGCGACACAGCGGTTGCAAGAACTGAAGAAGCTTCTTGCCTGACGGGGATTTTCCGATGAATGCGCCGCAGAAGAAAGTCCGGGGCAGGCCGGATTTTCTGCTACTTATTATGACGCTCGTTCTGGTCGGATTCGGGCTCGTGATGGTTTTCAGCTCCAGTTCCAGCATTGCGATCGCGTCGGACAAATTCGGATACGATGCGTTGTATTTTACGAAGCGGCAGCTGATATGGGCGGCACTGGGCATCGCGTCGATGCTTTTTCTGATGAATATTCCTTATAAAAGGTTCAAGAAGCTGCATGTGCTGTTTCTTATCCCGGTACTTCTGATGCTCGTGCTCGTTCCTTTCATCGGAGAGGAAAGGAACGGCGCCACAAGCTGGTTCGGCGTCGGCGGTCTGGGCATACAGCCGACCGAGCCGGCCAAGCTGGCGCTCATTCTCTATTTGGGCGCGCTTATAGCGAAGAAGGGAGAGAAATTCCGGGATTTCAAAAAAGGGCTGCTGCCCGTCATCATCATCGTCTCTTTTTTCTGCGGCCTTATTATGCTGCAGCCCGATCTCGGGTCCTGCCTGGTGCTTGCCGCCTGCGCTTCGATCATGATACTGGCCGGCGGCGCCAACCTGAAGCAAGTAGCCGCAACCGGCCTCATCATGCTGGTCGTTTTGGCTGTCTTGTTCGCCATATGGATTATGGCCGATCCCGGCGGATGGACGTACCGGTTTGACCGGATCACCTCCTACATGGACCCATTGGCCGACGAGCTCGGTTCCGGCTTCCATCTCGTCCGGTCGCTGCAGGCGCTCGGCCACGGCGGTCTGACCGGCGCAGGGTTCGGAGAGAGCGTACAGAAGCTGCATTATCTGCCTTATCCGTACAACGACTTCATATTTGCGATTATCGCCGAGGAATTCGGATTTATCGGCAGTACGCTGTTCCTCCTGTTCTACTTGTTTTTCCTTTGGCGCGGACTTCTGATCGCCCTGCGCTGTCCCGATATATACGGTACGATCGTCGGCGTCGGCATTATCGGTCTGATCGGCATGCAAGCGGTGATCAATATCGGCGGCGTAACCGGCACGATCCCGATAACGGGCGTTACGTTGCCGTTTATCAGCTACGGCGGCTCGTCGCTGCTTTTTACGCTGATGAGCGTCGGCATTCTGCTCAGCATTTCGCGCGAATACAACCGGCAGGAGCGGATGCGCGACTCCGGCCGCAAATAAAGGGGTACCGGCCGTCGTCATCGGGCCGGTACCCCTTCCGTTTCGGTTGTTATTTCACTCGATGCGGCTCTTCCGGCGACTGTTCGTCCTCCTTGAACGCGACGCCCTCAACCTTTACGTTCACTTCCACCACATTCAATCCCGTCATATTTTCTACCGCTTCCTTCACGTTGCGCTGAAGCTGGCGGCAGACCTCCTGAATCGGGATGCCGTAGTGGACGATGATCCGCAGATCGATGGCCGCTTCAAGCTGGCCGACCTCGACCGAAACGCCTCGCTGTACATTTTTGCCGCTCAGCCGCTTGGCAAGTCCTTCAGAGATGCCTCCGGACATGGCGGCGATGCCCGGGGTTTCCAGTGCGGCAAGACCGGCGATGGTTGCCACAACGTCGTCGGATATGCGAATAACACCCGTATCGAAGCCTTCGGTCATATCGTTCACTCCTCATTCACCATATGATTCCATTGTAATGGATACGACAGGCGCAAAGCAAGGAGCCCGGTTTTCGCCGACGGGGACGACGCAAAAAAAGAGCAACTCCCTAACGAGAGTTACTCGCTTCTATTGTTCAGCGCTTCGTACAGCTGCGCCAAGTTGCGTTCAAGTCTGCTGACAATTTCCTTGCCGACGGGTTGCGGAACAAGTCCCGCCCGCACCGCAAAATCGACCTGACGAGAAAATCCGTACATCTGCGTGTCCAGCACTTCCTCGTACAACGGGCATTGACGCGTCGTCAGGTTCTCCATTTGAACCTCAATGAGCTTTTCGATTTTGTCCGCGTCCTCTTCAAGCAGCTGCAGCGCTTTGTGATGCAAATGGATCATGACATCCGATGAAGACATCGTATCCCCCCCTGTGCGCGATCCTCGCCGTCTTCTATACCCTTTATATTAGACGAAAAGAACGCAATACACAAGGACAAAACGGAAGCCGGCCGCAATTCGAGCAAATGTTTGCGCGATTGCCGTCCGGGTTTCGGTCAGTCGGAAATAATGTTGACGTGCAGATTATGCTTGGCGAATACGTCGGCCATCGCTTTCTTGGCTTCTTCGGCGTCCGGACCGTGAACGTGCAAATCATAGGCATGTCCGCTGATCAATGTCGTGAACAGCCCGAGGATGCTTTTGACATCGATATATTTGTTCTCGGCTTGAAGAACGATGGAAGAGCGAAAACGGCTTGCGGTTTGGGAAATTTCGACAATTGCCGTATTGTTGGACATGGAAATCCCTCCATTTGGGTTAGTAAGTCTTTCCTTCCTCATAATAACCCGAACATTGGCTCCGTTCAAGAGCAAAAGGCTTGTCTATTTCAGGTTTTCCGGATTTAACCCTTCAAGCTCCGGTACGACGAAGCGTCCGTCCTTGCGGATAAGCCGGCCGTCAAAATAAATTTCCCCGCCGCCGTATTCTTCGCGCTGAATAAGCACGAGATCCCAGTGTATGGACGAACGGTTTCCGTTATCCGTCTCCTCGTAAGCCTGACCCGGTGTAAAATGCAGACTTCCGGCGATCTTCTCATCGAACAGCGTATCGTTCATCGGGTGAAGAATGTACGGATTGAAGCCGAGGCTGAATTCCCCGATATAGCGCGCCCCTTCGTCCGCATCGAGAATTTCGTTCAGCCGCTTCGTGTTATTGCTGGTCGCCTTGACGATTTTGCCCTGCTCAAACGTGAATGCGATTTGGTCGAACGTCACGCCCGAGTAAACGCTCGATGTATTGTAGGTGATCGTTCCCTCCACGGAATCGCGGACCGGAGCGGTAAATACTTCGCCGTCCGGAATGTTGCGCTGGCCGGAACATTTTTTGGCGCCGATGCCGCGAATGGAGAAACGCAGGTCCGTTCCCGGTCCGACGATACGAACCTGGTCGGTCCGCTCCATCAGCTCGCGCAGCGGCTCCATCGCCTTGTCCATCCGGGAGTAGTCCAGATTGCATACGTTAAAGTAAAAATCTTCGAACGCTTCGGTGCTCATTTTCGCCAGCTGCGCCATCGATTCGTTCGGATAACGCAAGACGACCCATTTCGTATGCTTGACCCGCTGCTCCAGATGAACAGGCCTTTGATAAATTTGCTCGTACATCCGCATCTTGTCTTCCGGCACATCCGCCAGCTCGTTAATATTTCCGCCCGAGCGGACAGCGATATAGCCGTTCATCTCTTTCATGCGCCGAAGATCGCGTTCGGCCCACAACTCGAGCTGTTCCTTCGTCGCATGCAGAAGCAGCGTGCGCAGCACCGAACGGTCGCTCAATTCGACGAACGGTCTGCCGCCGCGTCTCGCCACTTCTTCCACGAGACATTTGGCCAGCTCGCGCTCGGCGCCGATCATGTCGATCAGCACGTTGTCGCCAGGCTGCACGTCGATCGAATAGCCGACCAGATTGGCCGCCAGCTTTTGCAAACGAGAATCCCGCATCATATTCACCTCTTGCTTCGTAAAATGGCTAGCGTCACCATCGTAACACGGAGGGCGGCATACCGCCAGCCGGTTATAAACCGAATGTGACGTTCGTCGTCCGGCTTTCCCGGCATGTCTGCCCGTCTCTCTCGTACTGGAGAGTGGTCAACTCCGTAATTTCAAGAGGTAGCATGCGCCTGCGGTCAATCGCAACAATATAGGTAGACTGCACGTTCAGCCCTTTCATCATGCGCTCAAGCTCCTTACGGGACATCGCGATTTCGGCGTTCCACTCACGCCTGAAATCGTCGTTCCGGCTGACCGGCAATTTCGCGATCGACGTCTGGGCCGCTTGCACGGCCGACTCAAATTCCCGTTCCAACCGCCGCTTCCAATCCCGGGTAGCATGTGCCGCTTCCAGATCGGCTTTCACGATCCAGGCGCGGTTCTCAGGCCTGCGCGGCAAATAGGCAACGTTTTTGGGGGCGCCGACAAGCCGCTCGAGCGTCTGCACTGCGTTCCAATCGGCGCCTTCCTCCGCTTCCTTCATACCGTCGCGGGCGATCCAGCGATCGGGGCCTTTGCGGTCGATTTGCATCCATTGCCCCGTTTGAACGTCTTGCGCCCCTTGCACGTGCACGGACAAATTGCGATGGTTCCGAATTTCGCCTTCGAATTTCGCGGTCCTCGCGGAGCGGCCGTCCGCCAGCAGCAGCGTCGTCTCGCCGTCGAACGTATAGCGGTCGACGCCCGACAACCCGGATACGGCCAGCGCCAGCAGCTCTTCGGCAGACCGCTCCGACTTGTAGAACGAGCAGGAGGTCAGTAGCAGCAGCGGAATAAGACAGGCCGTCCATCGCGCTCGTTTCTTCATGATGCAGCCCCCTTGCGGGCGCGAGCCGCCCTTTTTCCCTTATCGTCCCAAGAGCGGCAAACAATTATTCGGAGGCGCATCCTCCGATACAGATGCTGTTCCGGCCTTTGTTTTTGCTTTCGTACAGTGCCATATCGGCCTGATAGAACAGCGATTCGACGGTGATCTTGCCGCTGACGCGCGTCCACTCCGCCAAACCGCATGATATCGTTACGCGCGGAGCGGTCTCGCTTTCGACGCGGGCCCGGATCCGTTCGGCTATGCGGTACGCCTCCTCCGCGCGAGCTTCAGGGAAATAGACGGCCAATTCTTCTCCTCCCCAACGCGCGGCGATATCGTCAGGACGTATGGAAGTTCGGATAATTTCGCTGACCTGGACCAGTATCCGGTCGCCGATCAGATGGCCGTGGGTATCGTTAATCGTTTTGAAGTAGTCGATATCGATCAAGAGCAGCGAGCCGCATGACTCGAATCGCTGTCGGAGCTGGATTTGTTCGTTCAAAAAGTGGCGGGCGTGCAAACCGGTCAAATTGTCGGTAATGACCATGCGGCGGACTTCGGCATGCAGCGAGGCGTTTGTCATCGCCAAACCGATATGGGTTGACAGTACTTGCAGCAGCTTGTAGTTGTCGTAAGAGAAGTAGTTCGGACTGCGGTGGGTAATGAGAATGACTCCGACAACACGGCCTTCGGCCAAAATTGGCGAAGCGATCAGGGAGCGCGATCCGGTCATCTCCATCAGTTTGGATTCCACAAGCGGATTTTGCCAGTAATCGGACAGGATGAGCGGTTCCTTGTTGTTGTATATGATCCCGCAAAAACCATAGTCCGTGGAGTAATCCTCCTCGTCGGCAACCGGAAAATTGCATGATACGACTTGAAAACGGCGGCTTGCCGGATCCAATTGCAATACCGAGCAATAATCGGCGTTGAATATCGCAAGCAGCTCGTCGGTCGCATATTGGAATATTTCATTCAGACTGAGCGAGCCGTTCAGCCGTTTCGTCAGTTCGTTGATGAGCCTCAGCTCCTTGATCAGCCGGTCGGATTGCTCCAGCAGCTTGGCGTTTTCGAACGCCGTGCCTGCGGTGTCGGCAAGCCATCGCGCGGTCGACAGATACGAATCACGCCATTGCCGCGCATCCATGGAGAGACGGAGAACGCCGTAAACCGCCTGCTTGCCTGCCATCGGCAGCGCCATGACAGCCTGCTCTTCCACGCGGACAACCGGCCTGCCGTTCAGGAAAGCGTCCGTCACCACGTCGGACCCCTGGCCGCCGAATGCGAGAGGCCGAACCCGGGCATCGCCGTTCAAATGATCCTGGGACAAAAACAGGCAAATGGACGATTCCGGATAAAACCGCTCCAGACTTTGCAGCATTTCCGTCAGGACCGATTCGACGTCGTCGCAATTGTACAAACGGTTCGCAGCAAGAATCAGCGCTTCCTTCTGATGCGCCTCCCGGTCCGCCCGGCGCTTCTGCCTGTATGCCTCTTGCGCCTTCTCCCGCTCCAGCGCGGCTTTGATGCTGCTTGCAAGATGAAGCGCGGCGGCTTGCAAAACGGCTTCCTCGGGCTTCATGGCTTCCGGCCAGGCGCCGGCCACGGCCGCATACGGACGGGAAGGACGAGCACGGGTCCATAGCGGCACGGCCGTCATATAGAAACCGTCGGCCGTATTCGAGCGGAACGTCCCTTCGCGGCACGCATCGACCGCCAGCCTGGACAGCTGTTCCCCGTACGGCCGGCGTCCGTCCCCGGCATCCGCTGCGGCCTCCCCATCGGCATTCAGCAGCAGCAGCGACGCGCTTTTCCCCGCATGCAGCAATCCCCCGATTTCCTCCAGCCATTCGGCGAATGTCGCGGCCAGAACGGACGGAAGATCGAAAATGGCGTCATCGGGAATCTCCATATGCCGTTTCGATTCCCCCTCGTTCATCATGAGTTCGCTCATACGCAGCACCCGGTCCTTCCAACTCTTTCTCGTCAAGGTGTGAGCATCCCGAAATGAATTGGCTTCTTTATGATACTTGAATCCAAACGGTTTTGCACTACTTTTCCGGATTTTCCATAGGTCTTTAGATATATTTTAGAAAGGAGAATAAGCGTCTATGGTCCTGTTATTTTGCGCATCGGAATTTGCAACGCCAATCCGTGTCAACTCATATAAAAATGTTACCGAAGGATA
>NZ_JBCNFP010000002.1:0-15047 GCF_050481165.1 Paenibacillus cisolokensis | reverse complement strand
ACAAACTTCTTGACACTACCTAAACGGATTGAAAATTCCTGCACAATCGCAGGATTTTTCGCGTTTTGGTTATTTTTCGCCCGAAAAAACTGCATTTTTGCAGCTTTGTTCTTTTACAGGGGTTCATCTACCGGATGCCAGCGGCCGCTGAGCCGGAGTAAAGCAAGCAATTTCGGGACTGGCGGCAGTTCGCAGCGGGATTAGAGCGAGCGAAAAAGACTCTGGAGTTCGCCAAGGGGTACCAGCAGGGATGGAGCGAGCGAAAAAGACTCTGGAGTTCGCCAAGGGGTGCCAGCAGGGATGGAGCGAGCGAATAAGGCACTGGAGGTTCGCAATGGGGTACCCGGCGGGGGTGGGAGCGAACGATTAAACCCTGGAACTGCGCAATCGGGCGCACGGCGGTCGGGTGGGCGAGGTCGAATAGAGCCCTGGGCGATAGTATCGTCCTCAGACGACGGAGTCGCTTTTCTTACTGTTCTATAAAATCAATGGAGAGCCGGGCATTTGGCAGGGAGCTTGTATCTTCGTCAGGACTTGGCGGAAAAAAGACAAATTCGGATAACACAGTAGTACAATATAAACATTGTTAAATTTCGTTTATCCGCTATAATGGGTGGAGAATCCAGCTAGATCATCTGCGCCGTAAGCAGCCAGATCGCAAGGAAGAGAGGTGCTGCCGGTCGTTGAGCGGAACATGGCCGAAGGTTGTCTGTTTTTTGTCTTTAAGTGAGGCGAAGTGAAGCGCAAACGTGTGTAACCGTTTTACAGATTTAACCTACAGGAGGCTTCCCTAATGGATAAAATCAAAGTCGCCGTCATCGGTTGCGGATCGATTGCAAACGGTTCTCATATCCCGGCTTATATGGCGAATCCGTCTGCGGAGATCAAATATTTTTGCGACATTCGGCTTGAGCGGGCCGAGCAGGCAGTGAAAAAGAACGGCTGCGGTCAGGCGATAGCCGATTACCGCGTCATTCTGGACGATCCCGAAATCGAAGCGGTGTCGATTTGCACGCCGAACGACGGCCACGCGCCGATCACGATCGATTGCTTGCGCGCGGGGAAAAACGTGCTCTGCGAAAAACCGGCCGCCCGTACATACAGCGAGGCGCTGGAAATGCAAAAAGTCCAGCACGAAACCGGAAAAATTCTCAATATCGGCGTTGTGAACCGCTTCAATTCGGGCGTCAACCTGATCAAGCAGATCATTGACGACGGCGAACTGGGCGAGTTGTATCACGTCTATGTCAGCTTCCGTGCGCACCGTTCCATCCCGGGACTGGGCGGGGCATTCACGACAAAAGCGATAGCCGGAGGCGGCGCGCTGATCGACTGGGGCGTCCATTTCCTCGACATCGTCATGTACTGTACCGGCGATCCGAAGCCGAAAACGGTCAGCGGCCAAGCCTACTGCAAGCTGGGACGCGATATGCGGAACTATGCCTATGTCGACATGTGGGCCGGTCCGCCGGACTACAACGGAACGTATGACGTCGACGATTTCGTCACTGCCATGATCCGGACGGAAGGACCGTCTATTACGCTTAACGGCGCATGGGCGCAAAATATCGGGGAATCCGAAATGTATATCGATTTTCTTGGCGACAAAGGCGGCATCCGTCTTCAATACGGTTCCGATTTCAAGCTGTACAGCGCGAAAAACGGCGTGCTGCTGGAGACGAAGCCGAAGTTCAAATCGGTCAACATGTTCCAGAACGAAATCGACAGTTTTCTGAGATCGGTTCGCACGGGCGAGAAGCTGCCGTCCCATATCGATTCGGCCATTCTTACATCCCAAATTATTCAGGGCATTTATGATTCGTCCGATCAGGGCAGAGAAATCAGTTTCGTGTAACGGTAGAGAAAAGACAGAGGGAAGGCAGAGGAAAGGTAGAGGAAAGGCAGGGACCGGCTCATGAAAACGATCGGTTTTATCGACTACTATCTCGATGAGTGGCATGCCAATCAGTATCCCGCCTGGATTGCGAACGCGACCGGCGGCGCCATGCGGGTTGCTTATGCTTACGGAAAGAAGGATGCGGATGGCGGCAAGACGAACGTCGAATGGGCAGCGGAAAAAGGCGTCGAGCTGCTCGATTCGATCGAAGCGGTCGTAGAGAAAAGCGACTATCTGATCGTCCTCTCCCCCGATCATCCGGATCAGCATGAGGAATTGGCGGAGCTTCCGCTCCGTTCCGGCAAACGGACGTATATCGACAAAACGTTTGCGCCCGACCGGGCGGCTGCGCTCCGTCTGTTCGAGCTGGCCGACAAGCACGGAACGCCCCTCTTTTCCTCCTCCGCCCTGCGCTTTGCGTCGGAGTATGCGGCGGCCGAGAAACAAGGCATAGACAGTATTTACAGCTCGGGACCGGGGCGTCTCGACAATTATTCGATTCATCAGATCGAACCGATCGTCATGCTGATGGGAGCGGGAGCCGATCGGGTGATGTACACCGGCACAGGAAAATTTCCCGCTTTGCTGATCGGCTATCCGGACGGAAGGCAGGCATCCGTTCAGCACGGCGGCTGGGAATGTCCGTTCCATCTGACGCTGAATTACGACAACGGGCATTCCGCTGTTCTGAAACCGGAGTCAGACTTTTTCCAGCTGTTTATCCGCCAGCTGACCGCGTTTTTCGAGACGGGTGAAGTGCCGGTGAATCCGTCCGAGACGGTGGAAATTATCAGCATTATCGAGCAGTCCCTGAAAGCGGTCCATACGCCGCATCAATGGGTCAAACTGCCGTCCTAGACGATGAATCGGAAGAAATATTCGGGTTGCCGCTTTCATTTTGACCATTCTTTTTTCGAACAACCGCTGCAGTTCGGCGCAATCGAGCTGTATCAGATCGGCGAATTGTGCTGCGAGTGCGGTTATGAAATCGGCCCGCACGAGCAGATTTGCCATGAACTCAGCTATATCGTTTCGGGAGAAGGTTATTTTACGATTGGCGGCAACCGTCTCAAAGTCGGGGAAGGGGACATTATTTTTAATCCGGCCGGCAGCACGCACGCGATCGAAGCGGATTCGTCCAGCATGCTCCGCTACATTTATATGGGGTTCCGCATAAGCGCCGATGCGGATGAAGCGTTTGCCCGCATCAACAGCTTTTTCGAGTCGGCGCCTTATTTTCGTTCCAAAGATACGCATAATGTTTTGATTCCGTTTTTGCGAAATATCGACGAATTTTATTCGCGCGACCCTTATTCTCATGTTATGATCCGCAACTATTTCGAGGAAATTATCATTTTGACGTACCGGACGTTTGCCGCGAAAAATGCGGACGCGCCGCGTTATACGCCTCGAAAGGCGACGTATTCCGTCGGTTTTGCCGTCTATTCGGTCATCCGGTATGTGGAGAACCATATTTTCGAGTTGAAGTCGATCCGCGCGATGGCCGACGAGCTCGGATACAGCTATACGTACTTGTCCCATGTTTTTAAAGACAAAACCGGCATGACGCTGCAGCGCTATATTAATTATAAAAAAATCGAGAAAGCTTTGGAAATGCTGAAGTACGGCGATATTCCGATCAAGCAGGTAGCCCGGCGGCTCAATTACGAGACGCTGCAATCGTTCAGCAAGGCGTTCACGCGCATTATGGGCTATCCGCCTTCCCGTTACGCCGCGCAGCAGCGCGGACGGGAAGCGGAGGAACAGTCGTCGGCTAACGGTTGAATCCGTCCGCGCGAATATAAAGGCCGCCCCGGCAGATGCCCCGGAGCGGCCTTTCGCTTTCGGTCACAAGTAGATTTCGCAAACTTCGAGCGACCGATCGATGCTCAAGTCGACGAACCGGTCGTCCAAGCGAATGAGCGGCCGGAAAAAATCGGAAGGATGAGTCATGACGATAATGCCCGTTTCACCGGAGGACAGCTTTACCCGTTTGCCGATAAAGTTCGGGATCATATGGCGGATAAACGTATGCGTCGTGTGCGCATCCAGCTCTTCGAAGCTCATACGGTGCAGTTCCTGCAAGACGTACAGCAGATCGCGCTTTTGCTGATAAACCCGTGCGGATATCATAGCGCTGTATACATCGGCAACGGCGATGATTTTGGCATACGGATGAATATCCGCCCCATGAAGTCCGTGCGGGTAACCGGTGCCGTTCATTCGTTCATGATGCTGCAGCGCACAGATCGCCAGATCGTCTTGTCCGATGTACGACGATCGAATGATGTCGTAGCCGTAAACCGTATGCTGCTTGACTCGTTCGAACTCTTCCTCCGTCAGACGCCCGGGCTTGTTCAAAATTTCCGCTTCGATCCGGCTCTTGCCGATATCGTGCAGAAACCCCGCTTTGCCGATGCGCGCCGCTTCCTTCTCCGGATAACCGAGCCAAGTCGCCAAATAATGAGAGATCATACCGACCTGAACGGAATGCTGGTAAGTATAGGCGTCTTTCGTATTGGCAAGCAGAAGAATGGAAACGATGTCCCGCTCCATCTGAAATTGCTCGACGAACGGAAGAAACGTTTGTTCGACCTGCTCGTCATCGATCATCCCGTTTTGCAGCGCTTTCATAAACAGTTGCTCGGTTTCCCGGACCGATTGCTCATACACCGGTTGGACGGCCGGCAGCCATTTCGGATTGAGGTCCGACTCCAGCGTTCTCCCCGGAGGCTGTTCATCCGGCCGAGATTCGATATTGACGTAGTCGATTTGATGCTGAAACAGTCTGGAAATTTCATACTCGCCCAGCACCGTTCCTTTGGACAGCACATGAAGACCGTAGCCGTTAAATGTGTCGTTCGTTAATCGGTCACCGTTCCTCAATTCCGTCACATGTACTCTCATCCGCGACACCTCTGATCGGAAGTTCTGCTTGTTCGCCATCTAGTTCTATGGTAGCAACAATCCTTTCAATTTACAATAAGAGGATAAAGTGTTTTTTTGCGCCAATGCGGTCGAAGCTGCGCCATAGGGGGCGAAAGCTTCAGCTCCGGTCGAAGCTGCGCCAAAGGGGCGGAGCTTCAGACGCCGAGAAGCTCCGCATAGACGCTGCGGGCGACGGCCGGGTCGTCGGTTCCTTGTATGAGCGCCCTGCCGTCCGGGAACAGGATGAAAGTTAACGTCTCGCGCACACGCAGCTTTACAAGGTACGGATTGCGTTCGACCGGTCCGGCCAATGCCAGACGGGCCGCCAAGCCGTCGAGGCTTAGCTGCGGACGTCCGGGCGGAATAATTTGCACCGTTTGTTTGCCGCACAATCGGGTGGACGCATGAACACCGCCGCCCTCCAACATCTCGAACCGGCGCAAGGCGCAAGTAGGGCAGTCGCCGCGCTTGCCCGTATTTGCTGCCAGCGGCATCCAGCCGTTCGTCCACACATCGACTTGGACGAGCTCCTTGCGCATCGCTTGCCGGTTTCCGGACAACCATTTGAGCGCTTCGGCCGCCTGCAGCGATCCCACGATGTCGACGACGGGCGAAAACACGCCCGCGGTTTCGCAAGTGTCCAGATCGCCGGCCGCGGGCAGTTCCGGAAACAGGCAGCGCAAGCAAGGCGTTTCGCCGGGAACGAACGTCATCGTCATGCCGCCGCTGCCGACCGCGCCGCCATAAATCCACGGAATGCCGTTCTTCACGCTGTACTCGTTGATCAAATAACGTACGGTCATATTGTCGGTTCCGTCCAGAATGAGCGGATAGCCGCCGAGCAGTTCTTCGGCATTGGCGGCGGACAGGTCGGCGGAGACCGGCTCGATCGCGACGGCGCGATTGACCGCTCTCAGATGTGCGGCGGCCGCTTCCGCCTTCGGCATCGTGCGGCGCACATCCTCTTCGTTATAGAGCGTTTGGCGCTGAAGGTTGCTCCATTCCACGATATCCCGGTCGATCAGGCGCAGCCTGCCGACGCCGGACCGGACAAGATGCTGGGCGATGACGGAGCCGAGGGCGCCCAGGCCGACGATAACGGCGGAGCTGTCCGCAAGGCGGCGCTGGCCGTCAGATCCGATGGGCGCGAAACGGATTTGCCTGGCGTACCGGTCTTCCGCCGAAGGCTGCATACCGGCCGCGGTCATCGCTGTCCGCCCCCTGTTTCGTCCGGACCGGGAGACAGCGGATTCCAGCCTCCCTGCTGGTGCCCGACCCATTCCGATCCGTCCTCCCATATTTCTTTCTTCCAGATCGGCACGATTTGCTTCAACCGCTCGATCGCATACCGGCTGGCCTCGTAGCAGTCGGCGCGGTGCGGCGTGGAGACGGCGATGACGACGCTGATGCCGCCGATTTCGACGGGGCCGATGCGATGCGCGATGGCGCAGCGCGCGCCCGGCCAGCGATCGTTCAACTCGCCGGCGATCTGCCGCATCGTCATGACGGCCATCGGTTCGTAGGCTTCGTATTCCAGGCGAAGCGTCCGCTTGCCGTTCGTCCATTCGCGCGTCGTTCCGACGAAAACGAGCGACGCGCCGTGTTCCGGCGCGATAACGCGGGAGACGACATCTTCGACGACGAGCGGCTCGCGCGTGACGAGAAAGCGCGAATCGCCGGATGAGCGGTCCGCTTCGTCCGCGGCTGATTCGCCGCCTGAGACAGGCGGCAGAAGCGCCAGTTCGTCCCGTGCGGAAACGCGGGCGTCATCGGCTGCATAGGCACGATTGCATGCGACGAAGGAAAGCCGAATCAGTCCTTCGTGGTCCGGATGAAGCTCGGCGAGCAGCCGTTTCAGTTCTCCGGCCGTCATGACCTCGCGCGGATCGGCGAACGTAATTTCATCCGCTCCGATCCGCTCCGGCAAGCCGGCGAACAGGCGGATTTTCCATTCGTATGTCATGGCTAACGACCTCTTCTGCATGAGATATGGATGCTGTTTCAGCATACCATAATCGTTCTAAAAATGTTATGCTAAGAAGACGGAAAGGGGGCGTCGCCATGCTGCGGGACCGATTCGGAAGAGTACATGATTATTTGCGGATTTCCGTCACCGACCGCTGCAATTTGCGCTGCATGTACTGCATGCCGGAGGAAGGGATGGCCTTTGCCGATTCCGCCGAGCTGCTTACATACGACGAAATCGCAGAGGTGGTGTCCGTTGCCGCCGAGCTCGGCATTCGCAAGCTGCGAATTACGGGCGGCGAGCCGCTGGTCCGTCCCGGATTGGACGGACTGATCCGGCGTCTTGCGAGCATTCCGGGCATACGGGATATCGCCCTGACGACCAACGGGCTGCTGCTCGGCCGGGCGGCGGCTTCGCTCAAGGCCGCCGGGTTGAACCGCGTCAATATTAGTTTGGACACGCTGGATCCCGCCCGTTTTCGGCTCATCGCCCGGAACGGCGAATTGAAGCGTGTGCTGGAAAGCATCGAAGCGGCGGCCGATGCCGGCCTGACACCGATCAAATTAAACTGCGTGCTGCTGCGGGGCATTAACGAGGACGAAATCCCGGCGTTTTTACGTCTTGCCTACGAGCGGCCGCTTCATATCCGGTTTATCGAATATATGCCGATCGGACATGACGACGAAAACTGGAAAAACCACTACTTGCCGCTTGGCCGGGTGCTGGAGGTGGCGGAAGCGGAAGGCTACCGGCTGTTCCCGATCCGCGAGCGGACGGCGAGCGGCCCTTCGGAGGATTACGGCCTGGAAGGCGGGGCCGGCTCGCTTGGCTTGATCCACCCGGTAAGCGACCAGTTTTGCCGCCGCTGCAACAGATTGAGGCTGACAGCGGACGGCCATCTGAAGCCTTGCCTGTACTGGGTCGACGAATTGAATGTCCGGCCTGCGATCGGCGATCGCGAGGCGTTGAAGGCGGTGTTTGGCCGGGCGGTCGATATCAAGCCGGAAAATCATGAGATGGCCGCCAAGCTGTTCGGCGGCGCGCAAAGCCATAAGCCGACGGAGCGGCGCATGTCGCAAATCGGAGGTTGAGAGAGCGATGGAACGAACGGTGCGAACGATACGGATACGGCACGAGGACATCGGCGAGGAACTGACGGACGCCGAAGCAATGGCCGCTCTCGCCGGGGAGACGTTCCCGATTCGCGAACGGGTGCCGGAGGCGGCGGGCGAGGCGTTCGATTGGCTCTCCTGGTATGCGGCCTGGCGCGCAGCGCGCGGGTTGACGGCCGGCGATGCCGGGCCGACTCATCTGAAGCTGGAGGCGGCGGACGGCTTCGAGGCGATCGTCCCATGGGAACAGCTAAGCGGCGCCGCAGTCGTATTCGCAATGGACGGCGGTCCGCTCGCCAAAAACGGACCGCTTCGATTCTATGTGCCGAACGGGACGAGCAAATGCTTGAACGTGAAGCAAGTCATCGGAATTTCGATAGAGCGCGACCGAAATTTCCGCGGCGAGGCGTCCTACGGATTCAAAACGACCTTCCAGCCGGAGGAGCTTCGCAAAGGTGTCTGATGAGTAAAGGCCGAATGGACCAAGGGGGCGAATGGAAACCAGATGCGGCGAACGTTGAACGAATCCATGAAAGTGCTGCTGCTGCACAGCAACGACATTCATAGCCGGCTGGAGCAGGCTGCCAAAATGGCGGGATATATCGCCGATCAGCGCCGCGTATACGGCAGCGATCGCGTACTGGTTGTCGATTGCGGCGACCATATGGATCGCATGCGCCTGGAGACGGAAGGCAGCGACGGATTGGTTAACATCGAGCTGTTGAACGCTGCCGGCTACGAAGCGTTCGTCCCCGGCAACAACGAAGGGCTGACCTATCCGATGGGCAGTCTGGCCGAATCGCTCGGCAAGCGGGCGCGATTTGCCGTGCTTGGCGCGAATATGCGCGTAATGGCAACGGGCGAGCGCCCGGAATGGCTGCAGCCGGGTACGATCGTGAAGAAGGGCGGCTTGTCCATCGGATTGATCGGGGTGACGGCCGCCTTCGCCGATTTCTACAAGCTGCTTGGCTGGCAGGTGACCGATCCGCTCGAAGCGGTAAGGGAGCAAGTGCGGGCGATGAGGTCTCATACGGACGTGCTTGTCGTCATGTCGCATCTCGGCTTGCCGCTCGATCGGCGCATGGCCGAGGAGATCGAAGGGATCGACCTGATCCTCGGCGGACATACCCACCATCTGCTGGAGGAGCCGCTTGTCGTCGGCCGTACGACGATATGCGCCGCCGGCAAGTTCGGCGAGCGCATCGGGCGCGTGGAGATCGGCCTGGATCCGGCCGGTTCGCGCCCGGTTTTCCGGGCGGAATGCGTCCCGGTCGCCGCATTCCCGGAAGACGCGGCAGCTGCCGGCATTATCGGCAGCTACCGCGAGGCGGGCGAGCGCCGCCTGAGCCGGGTTATCGCCCGGCTCGACGCGCCGCTGCCCGCCAGCACCGAGCGGGAATCGCCGCTCGGCAACCTGCTCGCCGCCGGATTGCGCCGCCACGCCGATGCCGAGATCGGCATCGTCAATGCGGGGCAATTGCTCGGCGGCCTCGCCAAGGGCGACGTGACGGCGGGGCAGCTTCACGCCCTCTGTCCGTCGCCGATCAATCCCTGCCGCATGAAGCTGGCAGGGAGCCTCATTCGGCAAGCGCTGGAGGAATCGCTGCTTGACGAATTTACGGCGATGCCGATTCGCGGCTTCGGTTTCCGCGGCGAAGTGCTCGGCGCGCTTGCCGTGGACGGCCTGGACATCGTATACGACCCCGACGGACCGGATTACGGGAAGATACGCTCCATCTCCGTCAACGGCAGCCCGTTCGACGAACGCCGCCAGTATGTCGTCGGCACGATCGACATGTTCACGTTCGGCGTCGGGTACAAATCGCTGCGCGAAGGCCGGGAAATCCGCTATTATTTGCCGGAGTTCATTCGGGACATTGTGGCGGATTGTCTCGGCGACCCCGATTTGATTAGCCGCTGCAGGCAAAAACGTTGGAAAGCCGTCGGGACGTAGCGCAATCGTTCGATAAAATATTCAAAACGTACTCACAATACTTGCCTGGCTTTCCGATGTCAATGATATAGGTAAGGAGACAGTCACGGGAAGGATACTGCTTCTATGCGCTTGGTGCCCACATCGATGTGCAGGCCGGGAATGAAACTGGCCAAAAAAATTTTTTCACAGGACGGTCTTGTCCTTCTGGGTGAAAATGTCGAATTAACGGAGCGAATCATTGCGCGTTTGACGGAGCTGGGGATCCAATTCGTCTATATCGCGGACGCCCGCACGGCGGATGTCGTGCTGCCCGAATTGATCAGCGAAGATACGATGCGGGTAGCGCTGACGGAGATCCGCACGAACTTCCGTGAAATGATGGAACGGCCGAACCGGCGAAGCGCGAAGCCCCGTATTTTTATCGACAAGCCGTTTCGGCAAATGATGAATATGGTCATCGACGATCTGTTAAGCCGGCGGGATGCGATGGTCATGCTGATGAATATGAGCACGGTCGACCATTACTTGTATCAGCATTCGTTAAACGTATGCGTCTATACGACGCTTCTCGGCATCGCCCACGGCTACTCGCGCGACGAGCTGATGACGCTCGGTCTCGGAGCGCTGCTGCACGATATCGGCAAAACCCGAATCGACCCCGGCGTGCTGAAAAAAAACGGATCGCTCACCTCCGAGGAATACGAAGAGATCAAGCGGCATGCCGAGCTCGGTTATCTGATCCTGAAGGACGAGCCCAATATTCCGCTGCTGGCGGCACACTGCGCCTATCAGCATCACGAGCGTCTGGACGGCAGCGGATATCCGCGGGGGCTGAAGGGCGACGAGATTCAGGAATTCGCCAAATGGGTCGGTCTGGTCGACTCCTACGATGCGATGACGACCAACCGCATATACCGTTCGCCGATGCTGCCCCACCATGCGATGGAGCAGTTGTACGCGGGCAGCGGCTCGCTCTATGAGCAAAGGATGCTCCAGCTGTTTCGCGATAAAGTGGCCATCTATCCGATCGGTCTTAGCGTCAAGCTGCATACGGGCGAATCCGGCGTCGTCGTCGGCATCCATTCCTCCTGCCCGCATCGCCCCGTCGTGCGGGTGCTGTATAACGAAGCCGGCGAAGCGCTGAAAATTCCGTACGAGAAAGATTTGTCCCGGCAATTGTCGGTCATGATCGTCGGCGTCGACGATCGGGCGCAATCGGACGCCTTGGCCGCTACGGCCGATTGAGCGAAAAATGATGCAGCTTATTTTGGTTCGATACGGAATAAGCTGCTTTTTCGTCTCTATGGCGCGACTGTGCGGGAAACGCATATTTGCTTCATCCATCTCGTAACATTACAATAGTGAAAACAGGTTTTTTCAGAAAGGTAGACAGGTGCGACAAAGTTGATGAATAAAGTGAAAGACAGTCGTCAAACGCACGGCTTGCCCCGGTTGTCGCCGGCATACGATCCGTGGGACCCGATTAGGTCGTTGCATGCTTACGGCAGACATCGGCTGACAAGCGTGGAAATGACCGTGTCCAATTTATGCAATATGCGCTGCGAGCACTGTGCGGTCGGCGATACGCTCGTGTTGGCCGAGCCTTCCAAAATCCCGCTCTCGCTTATGCTGCGCAGGCTGGACGAGGTCGAGCATCTGGAGACGATCAGCATTACGGGCGGCGAGCCTTCCTTCTCGGAACGGACCGTCCGCGAATATATTGTGCCGTTGCTGAAATATGCCCGCGACCGCGGCGTCCGGTCGCAAATCAACTCCAACGTGACGCTTGACTACAGCCGCTACGATATGATGGCGCCTTATCTGGACGTTATGCATATCTCCTTCAATTACACGACGGCGGACGATTTCCATCAGGTCGGCTTCGCGCGCTCCGGTCATCCGGTGTCCCGGGAGACGGCGGTGCGGCTGTACGAACGTATGATCGAGAATGCGCGGCGCCTGGCGGAAGCGGGCGTGTTTGTCTCCGCGGAATCGATGATCAACTATCGGACGCATGAGAAAATCGCCGATATCCATCGGCTCATCGTCGAGATGGGATGCAAGAGGCACGAGGTGCATCCGATGTACCCGAGCTCCTTCGCGCAAAACTTGCCGATGCTGTCGCGGGCTGAGATGCGCGCGGCGATCGAACGGCTTCTGGATGCCCGCGACCGCTCCGTATGGATGCTGTTCGGCACGCTTCCGTTCTACGCTTGCAGCGAAGAAGAAGCGGACCGGAAGCTGCTGTCCCGGCTTGCTCAAGAGCCGAACGTTACGGTGCGCAACGATCCCGACGGACGCAACCGTCTGAATGTCAATCTGTTTACGGGCGAGTTGTTCGTCACCGATTTTGCGGACATTCCTGCGTTCGGCAACATTGCGGACGAGAAGCTCGAAGAGGCGTTCGAGCGCTGGCTCCATCACCCTCTTGCCCTCAGCGTGAATTGCCACTGCAAGGCCGCGTCATGCTGCGGGCCGAATCTGCTGGTGAAAAACATGTATTACCGGGACGTCGATTTTACCCGCCGCCGCGCCCGCCTGTAGCGGACGGGGAGCGGTTTTACGGGAAGACAAGCGATCATTGCAATCGGACGGATCCGGCGGAATGCCCGGCGCCGGCGAACGGAAAGCCGGGTCGGGACCTTCCGCCCATAAAAGAGGGGGACTGGCAGGATGCCCTTAAAGACCGCTTTAACCCTTGCAGCCGGGTTAGTGTTCTTATATTTGCTTTTTACGGTGGGCGCGCCTTTTTTGCTGGCGCTGGTCGTGGCGATTTTTCTCGAACCGCTCAATCAGATGTTTATGAACCGGCTGAAGATGAAGCGGCTGGCGGCTTCCGTCGTGTCGAGCAGCATTTTCACCTTGCTGCTGCTCGGGCTGATCGCCATCGTCGGCGTCAAGCTGGTGGCCGAGCTGGTCGCGTTCTGGGAGAAGGTGCCGGCATTTTTCGAAAATCTCAACAAGTATATGGACCAGATAACGGAGAATGCCAAATCGCTCTATGCTGGCTTGCCTCCCGATACGATCGAGCAGGTGGAAAACTGGCTGTCCACACTTTCGCAATCGGCCGTATCCCTGGTCAAGAGCTTGTCCAATTCAATTATCGCATTTGCGTCCGGCATCCCCGGCATGTTTATTTTCTTCATCGTGTTCCTCGTCGCCGTGTATATGTTCAGCTTCAGTCTGCCGACGATGAAAAGCTCTTTTTTGTCGCTTTTTGAAGAAACGTCCCGAGGACAGGTGGACGAAGTGCTGACCAATCTGCGAAAGTCGATATTCGGCTTTCTTCGCTCACAGCTCATCCTGAGCGCGATGACCTACGCGATTACGTTCGCCGGGCTGATCGCGTTGAACTTGAAATATCCGCTGGCCATCGCCCTTCTCGTCGTTATCGTCGACATCCTGCCCATCCTCGGAACCGGCTCGGTGCTTGTGCCGTGGGCGACCTATATGATATTGACCGGCGACTTGGTTACGGGGATCGGTCTTATCGTCCTGTTTCTCGTCATTACGGTGTTCCGTCGGATTGTCGAGCCGAAGGTGCTCGGCGATTCGGTCGGCATCGGCTCCCTGTCGGCGTTGATCAGCCTGTACGTCGGCTTCAAGCTGGTCGGCGTGATCGGCGTTTTTCTCGGTCCGCTCGTCGTCATTATTTATATGGCGGCCCGCCGCGCCGGGTTGTTCCGCATCCAGATCAAACTGTAAGGCCGCCCGATATCGCTCGTTAGCCCGCGTTCACCCGCTGTCCGAGCGAATTGCGCGGCTCCGGCGCCTGCATCCATGTTTATGATCGAAACCTCTTTCGCTGTCGTTCTCGCGAGCGGCTGCGAATGAGGTTTTTTTAATGCATCTAACTTTTTTCTCATTGCCCGGGAAATGGACAGACATGGGGACTATGGGCGGCTGCATATAGTGTGGGTAGTGACAACATGAGTCCAAAGGAGGGACCGACTTTGAACGTGAATGAGAACGCGCTGCTGTCTCCGTCGTTTCAACCGAACCAGAACGCTCCGCACCCTTCCGTTGCCCCCGCCGCCGCAAGCCAATATCGGGAATATATGCCGTTTATCGGACCTTTCGATCCATGTCCGCCGATCCGCGTCAAAACCTATGTCGTACCGCCGAACCAGTTTATTCCGTTTCAACCGATGAATCTGCCGCAGTTTCCGCTTCACGAGGCGCTTAGACGCGGCACGCTGTGGCCGGCGCTGTACAGTCCTTACGAGGCGCAAACCTATGACAAGGGGAGGTAAAGGGAATGAAGCCGACCGTGAGCGATCAATATTATCGTCAGCTGGAAGAACTCCAGCAGGTTGATTTTGCATTGGTCGAACTGAACCTCTATCTGGACACTCACCCGAACGATATGCAGGCGCTGCAGCAGTTCAACCAGCTTGTCCAGCAGCGCCAGCAGCTCGCTTACCAGTTCGAAACGCAGTTCGGGCCGCTTCTCGGATTCGGCCACAGCTTCAGCCGTTTTCCTTGGCAGTGGAAGGAAACGCCCTGGCCGTGGCAGGTATAGGGCGCTGGCGCGGAATTGCGCGGGATAGAAGAACGTTCCGACAAATGTCGAGAGGGAGGGAATGCCGGCATGTGGGTTTATGAGAAAAAACTGCAGTATCCGGTACGCGTCAGCAAATGCGACCCGATGATGGCGAAATTTTTGATGGAGCAGTACGGGGGAGCTGACGGGGAGCTGGCTGCGGCGCTTCGTTATTTGAATCAGAGGTATACGATTCCGGATAAAGTCGTCGGGCTGTTGAATGACATCGGAACCGAAGAATTCGCCCACCTGGAAATGATTGCCACCATGGTTTACAAATTGACGAAAGACGCGTCCGTTGAGCAGTTGGAGGCTGCCGGCCTCGGCGCCCATTACGCGAACCACGACCGGGCGCTTTTCTACAGCAACGCTGCCGGCGTACCGTGGACGGCTACTTACATTCAAGCGAAAGGCGACCCGCTGGCCGACTTGTACGAGGACATCGCCGCCGAGGAAAAAGCGCGGGCCACCTATCAGTGGCTTATCGATATGACCGATGACGTCGACCTGCAGGACAGCCTCAAGTTTTTGCGCGAGCGCGAAGTTGTTCACGCTATGCGTTTCAAAGAAGCGGTGGAGATCATCAAAGCCGACCAGGAGACGAAAAAAGTGTTTTGATTTGCCTGCGGGCAGCGGACAGGAACGGCGTGTCAACTCATTTAAAA
>NZ_JBCNFP010000001.1:0-85325 GCF_050481165.1 Paenibacillus cisolokensis | reverse complement strand
CGCAGCGGCGGACGCTCGCCGCCGCCGCAGCAGCGGACGCTCGACGTCGCCGCAGCAGCGGACGCTCGACGTCGCCGCAACAGCGGACGCTCGACGTCGCCGCAGCAGCGGAAATGCGCGCTTGCTCGCCGTCGCCGCCTGCAGCAGCAGCGGAAACGCGCCGCGCGTACCGCGCCGCTGTTGCTTTCAATCTGTGCGCCATAGGCGCACCTTTACTGTCCGGGTATGTTGACCCGGGCTCCCACATCGCAATTTCTGCCTGCCCGCTAACCCGAACCCGAACCCGAACACGTTGCGTCCGCCATCCGTTTTTTCTAGTCCGTCAACCTCTCGAGCTGGACGAAAAGCCGCCTCGTCGCCGCGGGATCCTCCTCATTGTAAAAAATATAGCCGTCGTCCAGTTTCATCCGGATATAGGGAGGATTGTTTTTGAAAATATACAATCTCGACTTCCCGAGTTCCCGCAGCCGAAAATGGCCGCGGGCATACCGGTTCGTCGATTCGCCGTTCATTTTGAAACCGGAAGGGACGCTTTCCACAAGCGTTATTTCCCTGATCTCGCCGATATCGAAGCTGTAGGAATACATCGGATAGCGAATTTGGATTTGTCGGTCGGACTCGACGGTCAGTAGAGGCGAAGTCAGTTCGGACCGGATAAGCATGAACGAGACCCCTGCAATCACGACCGCCAAAAGGGCGACAGAACCCCAAACGATCAGCTTTCCGGTTAGCGTTCCGGTATTCACCGTCTCCCCGATGCCGACTCGCTTCGGTACGAAAACGCTTTTGTCCATAGGGTTATGGTAAGTGAAGCCGTTGGCCCAATATTCGTCGTCGTCGGTGCGGATCGCCTTGCCGTCATTCTCGATAATTTCCCGCTCTTGTATCCGGATTCTCCGGTAAACGTAAATGACCAGCCCGACCGGAATGGCCGGAAACAGCAAAACGACGGCAAGCCATACGCCGTTCATGGCCTCGTTGTCGTTGGCCAGCAGCAGGTAAAGGAACAGGAAATGCGCATTTTCGAGCATGGCAACCGTCAGCAGCAAATAGGACACCGCCCTTCGCCTTGCCTGATTCAGGACGAGATTGGTCTCGGAGTTCGCGCTGAATACGGTCCCCTTCGTCCGTCTCATCAACAAGGCAACCACGAACAGCAGCGCGGTCAGAGCCAGCCCGCCAAATGCGGCCCCGTAAAACGGAAAATCCATGGAACCGGCCCACAGCACCAAAGCCCCGGACATCGCAAACGGAATCGCAAACAACCACAACGATGCCGCGCGCTTGTTTTTCAGGTGCGCTACGCGGAGATCGCCCGCAATTATCCGATTCGAACCGACAAACCATTCGTGCTCGCGCTTCAGGGCCAACGTTTCGCGAAACGCCCGCCGGAACGGAACGACCAGGGCGACCGAAAATACCGGAAGCCAGACCAAAAAATAAATGATCTGATAAACAGGCCAAAAATGAAGAACCGCAAACGGAACGGAAGCGGCGAGCGTTACGAGAATCGTCCGGTTCATTCTCCGGACAAAACCGGCCTGAATGTCGCGGATGCCGGGGTGATCCACGGCATGGGCGGGCAAGGCGACGGCGAACAGCATGCCGTTTCTGTATTTGGCCTGCGGCTTGTAGGTCGCGATGATGGCGGCAAAGTTGATTATTGCCGTAATCGATAAAATGACGGTTAACAAATCATTTCCCCCTCTTTAAGGATGGCGATAGCTCATTTTGGCGAAGATCCGCGCGCACAGCTCTTGAAAACGGGAGGAGTCCATGCCTTGGACGACCGCCTCCGCGATCATCAGCTCGAGCCGATCCTCCAGCCGTTGGATCGAATCCGGCCTCCCGCGCCCCGGCGCGTTCACTTTGGCCCCATGACGCCGGTCGATTGCAATATAGCCTTCCTGCTTTAAGAGCGAATAAGCCTTGTTGACCGTCATCATGTTGATGCCGAGCTCTTCGGCCAACTGGCGGACGGTGGGCAGCTTTTCCTGAGGCGCCAGTTCACCCGTCGCAATTCCGATGACGATCTGATTGCGCAATTGCTCGTAAAGCGGGGTATCGCTATCCGGTTGCAACGTTATCAACATATCGTTCCCTCCCGTTATTTAAGTATTATTTATACTAATACAAATAATACTTAAATGTCAATTGGTATCGCCCGAAATCGACAACAAGAGTCCGCCTAAGGCATACTTCCGGCTCGCGAGAAAACATTTGCTCATCAAATTACCACTTTTCGTCATGATCGTCGTCTACTCCCATCCTCCCCTCCGTCTTACAATTCCTTATATACCGCTACGGCATCGACCGGCGCCCGTTCTCGGCCTGGCGTCACCAGACGCCTTTTCCATCAGAGTAAGTCAACTTGGAAGGGGGATACGATGAAACGATCGACAACGCTCGCCGCGCAAACCGCTCCACCACGCCGCCCCGCCGGCTATTTCCGCAAATTGCGGTCCGACGTGTTCAAGGAGTGGGATTTGTACCTGCTGCTCGTTCCCGGCATTCTGTTTATTCTGCTTTTCAAATATACGCCGATGTACGGCATTATCATCGCCTTCAAGGACTTCAACATTTTCGACGGCTACGCCGGAAGCCCCTGGGTCGGGTGGAAGCATTTCGAGAAGCTGTTCCATTCGGCGGATTTTGTCCGGGTTTTCCGCAACACCGTTATAATCAGCCTGCTGAAGCTGGTGTTCTTGTTTCCGCTGCCGATTATCGTGGCGCTTCTGCTCAACGAGCTGAAAAACGTCATCTTCAAACGTTCCGTCCAAACGATCATTTACTTGCCGCATTTTCTGTCCTGGGTCATCGTCAGCGGCCTGTTCATCGACCTGCTGTCCACGAACGGCGGGCTCGTCAATAAAGCGCTGGTCACCTTCGGCATGGAGCCGGTCGCCTTTTTCCTCGATTCGAGCGTCTTCCGCAGCGTGCTGGTCACTTCGGCCGGATGGAAAGAAACCGGCTGGTCGACGATCGTCTATTTGGCCGCCTTCTCCACCATCGACCCGCAACTGTACGAAGCGGCGAAGATCGACGGCGCGGGACGGCTCAAGCAGGTATGGCATATTACGCTGCCGGGCATCGCTCCAATCATCGTGCTGATGCTCATCCTCCGGCTCGGCAACCTGCTGGAGGCGGGCACCGAGCAGATTCTGGTCATGTACAACCCGACCGTCTACAACGTGTCCGACGTCATCGGCTCGTACGTGTACCGGATGGGTCTCGGCAATCAGGACTACAGCTTTACGACGGCCGTCGGGCTGTTCGAGGCGGTCATTTCGTTCGCGCTTATTCTTTCGGGCAATGCGCTCAGCCGCAAATATTTGCAGCGCGGCATTTGGTAAGAGGGGGCTTGTACAGATGTCGAAACCGTCCAATGCGATCCGCAGCTCGGTCCCGGAAAAGCTGTTCAACGCGTTCAACCATCTGTTTTTTATCCTGGCGGGCATTACGACGCTGCTTCCGTTCGTCAACCTGCTGGCCAAGTCGCTGAGCAGCGAGTCGGCCGTTATATCCGGCACCGTCGGCTTGTGGCCGGTCGGCTGGCAGACGGGCACTTATCGGTATGTGCTGCAAAACGCGATGTTCCTCAACGCGTTCCAGGTGTCCGTGCTCGTCACCGTCGTCGGCACCGCGCTCAGTCTGGCGATGACGACGATTACCGCCTATCCGCTGTCCAAGCCGAGGCTCAGGGGGCGAAAATGGTTCCTGCTTCTGTTCATTTTCACGATGCTGTTCAGCGGCGGGCTTATTCCGACTTATTTGCTGATGCACAATTTGGGTCTCGTCAACTCGCTGCCTGTCCTGTTTCTGCCGGCGATGGTGAACGTTTTCAACATGCTCATCATCAAAAACTATTTCGAAGGGCTCCCCGACAGTCTGGAGGAGTCGGCCAAGCTCGACGGCGCGGGCAACATCCGCATTTTGCTTTACGTCGTGCTGCCGCTGTCGCTGCCGGTGCTGGCCACGATCGCGCTGTTTTTCGCCGTCGCGTTCTGGAACGATTACTTCGCCCCGATGATTTATATCACCAATCCGTCGCTCAAGCCGCTGCAGCTTTACTTGAAGGAACTGCTCGTCGCATCCGGAGGCGAATTTTTGAAGGATAACGTCGACGCGGCGCTGAACACGACGCCTCAATCGATTCAGGCCGCATCGATTTTGCTGGCGACGGTGCCGATTCTGCTCGTCTATCCGTTTCTGCAAAAATATTTCGTCAAAGGCGTGCTGATCGGCTCGGTGAAAGGGTAAGGCGGCAGCCAAATCCCCTGAAAGGCGGTGATGGATGAACAGAGCGGCACGGGGTGCGAAGGTTTGCGAGTTTCGAGATTCGATGGACAGGAGGTCTTGAGAGCATGAAACGAAAATATTCATGGCTGGCGCTGATGATTGTCTTCGCCCTTGCGCTTTCCGCCTGCGGCGGAGGAGGGGGAGGAGGAAGCGAAGAGCAGCCTCCCGCGACAGGGGGGACGGAAACGCCTTCGAACGAGCAGGGGGGCCAGACGGAAGAGACCGGGGGTGAAAAGCCGGAGCTACGAATGCTGATGCAGTACGGCATGTTCGATCCCGCCACGGAGTATACGGCCAAATTCATTACCGAAGCGACCGGCTACAAGGTCAACTACGAAATGCTGCCGGCGGAAAACGCCGACGAGAAGCTGAACTTGCTTGTCGCCAACAAGGAAGAGTTCGATATTATGAAGCTGAACGCGGCGCAATTTTACAAGCTGGCGACATCGGGCGCGCTCGAGCCGATCGACGAGCTGCTGGCGGCGCACGGCAATCACATCAACAACGCGATCAAGCCGGAATCGTGGGAAAGCGCGACGATCGACGGCACGCGGTACGCCATTCCCGAAACCGGGTCGGGCATCGCGATCGGCGAGGAGCTGGTCGTCCGGCAGGACTGGATGGATGAGCTCGGCCTCAAGACGCCGACGAATACCGACGAGCTGTACGAGGTGCTGAAGACGTTCAAAGAAAAGAAGAACGTCATTCCGCTCACCGGCAGCAAAGATACGATCATGGGCGACATCGCGGCGGCGTTCGGCGTCGTGAACGAATGGAACGAAGTGGACGGCAAGCTCGTGCATATGGCGGAAATGCCGGAATTGCGAGAATTTCTCGCTTATATGCGCAAACTGTACGAGGAAGGATTGATCGATCCGGAGCTGCCGATCAACACGGCGGCGAAAGCGATCGAGAAGTTTTCCGGCGGCAAGGCGGCGATGTACAAACTGGCGTGGTGGAATGCGGGCAATACGATATCGGCGCTGAACAAAAACTTCCCCGAAGCCAAAGCGGCCGTCATCCCGTTCCTGAAAAACAAGGACGGAGTGGCGCAAATCGGAGCGAATGCCGGCACGACCTGGTTTATCGCCATCCCGAAAGTGTCGAAGCACAAGGAAGACGCCATGAAGCTGCTGAACGCGAAGCTCGAACCGGAGACGTTCAAGGAGATGGCGATCGGCAAGGAAGGGATTCACCACGAGGTGAAGGACGGCAAGTATTACCCGATATTGCCGAAGTTCAACGACGATCTGAACAACGGCAGCAACTTCTTGACGGGCGTGGACGAAACGAACTACCCGATCTATTGGCAGGCGCGCGTGCGCAAAGATCCGATTTTGCAATCTTACTATGAAGAGTTTCAGAAAAACGCGGAAGGCATCACGGTCGTCAACCCGATGTCATTCGCGCCGCCGCTGGACGCGATTTCCAAGAACAAGCTGAAGCTCGGCCAAATGCTGAACGACCATATGCTGGCGATCATTTCCGGCGCGGAGTCGCTGGACAATTACGACAAATTTCTCGAAACGTGGAGAGCGGAAGGAGGAGCGGATTCGGTCGCCCAGGCGAACGAATGGTACCAATCGACCAAGTGAGGACCGGGGGAAAAGCGGCAACTGCAAGCGGCAGCTGCTTTTCCCCTCCATATTCGAAAATGAAGTTTTCGGAAAGGTGGTCTTATTTTATGTACGGATGGAACAGAGCGGCGTTGCCGAAATGGTCGTCTTTGCTCGTGTTCGTGCTGGTGCTGTCACTGCTCGCGCCGGCCTGGCCGGCCGCGGCGGCTACGGAGGAAGGCGGGGTCCTGGCGCCGCCGGACGTCACCGACAGCGTCTACGTCGTGTCGCAAGACGAAAGCGTGAAGCTCAGGCTCGACTATATCAACGACAAGCTCGCCGACCCGCCGCCGGACGGGTATATCGCCCTGTTCACGAGCGGGGCGAATGTGACGAATACGCCGGAGCCCGACCGGGTGCTGGTCAAGGAGGGGGATGTGGCGATCCGGGTCGATGCGTCCGGCAAGGTGCTGAAAGTGAACGGACCGGATGCCGATCCGCCGACAGCCTGGGATCCCGATGAGATCGCAGACATTCCCGCCGGCGGTTATGTCGTGCTGGCGCATGATCCGGATTGGACAAGCTCGACCCGCGCCAAACCGTTGTTTCTCGGCTTTCGCGAAGGCGACACGATCACATTGACGAGAGGAGGGGTTCCGGTGACGGCCGGCGACTTTTTGCCGAAAGGTCCGGGCATTACGCTGGAGACCCCCTCGGAGACAACCGTCGTCTCCCCGGTGTTCGACGTGAGGGGGAACGTGGCGAACGCTTCGCCCGGCATGCGGCTGACCGTGAACGAGGAAGACGCGGTCATCGCGGCCGACGGCAGCTTCGTCTCCAGCGTCTTTCTGCAGCCCGGAGAAAATACGGTTACGGTCCGTCTATGGGACGGGGAGACCGCGGTCGCCTCGGCGTCGCTGACGGTGACGTACGATAATTCCGCCGTACCGGGCGATTATATCGAAGTCGAGGCGGCTCCGATCGACATTACGATCGGCGTGAACGGTCCGCGCAAGCAAATCAACATCATCGACCAGGACGTCTCCGGCATCGATAATATATTGGCGCTGTTCACGCGGGACTTCGGCGCTTCCATTACGGTTCCGCAGTTTAATGTCGCCGTCCAGGTGGATGCCGACAACCGGGTGCTGCGCGTCGTCAATCCGTCCGTGAACGGCAATCCGCCGGTATGGACAGGGCCGACGGAGCTGGACATTCCCGAAGGCGGCTACGTGCTGTTCGGCCAGGATAACAGCTACAACAATGTCGGCATTAAAAAATATTTGGCCGTCTATTTCAAGCCCGGCGATATCATCAAGCTGCGCAAAAACGGCGAAGTCGTGTCCGTCCGGGATTTGATGAGCGGCACCGGACCGAAGGCGCGCCTTACGGTCGACAACCGCCCGATGTATACGGTAACCGACAGCGCGACGAACGTTACCGGTTCGGTGACGAATGTTGAAAACATGGCGGAAATTGCGGTGACGGTAAACGGCGCGGCGGCGGCCGTTGCGGCCGACGGCACGTTTTCCCATGTACAGCCGCTCTCTCCTGGCACCAACTATATCGATGTGGTGGTGACCAGAAACGGCGACGAGCAGGACCGGACCTCGCTGGTCGTATTCAGCCGCCCCGATTTTGCGCCGGACAAAGACGTCATCCTGTGGGTCGACCAGGCATCCAACGCGCGCAAATTTCAAACGAGCCAGCAGGTGTACGATTTTCTGGTGCGAGCCAAGGAAACCGGCATCACCGACATCGCCTTTGACGTCAAGGGCGTGGAAGGATTCGCCTCCTACAAGAAGAACGACCTGACCGGGCGTCCGTACGTCAGCGAGATCAAGGCGCCGGAGAAGGCCGGCTCCAATCCGGACCTGGATTTGCTGGAGGAATTCCTTACGCACGGCCATGCGCTCGGCCTGAAGGTGCACGCGGCGATCAACGTCTTTGCCGAAGGGTCGATCGCGAGCAACGAATTCGCCGTGCTTGATCAACACCCGGACTGGGAGGAGCGCGTCTATATGCCGGAGAACAACGGCGAGATCAAGCGCCTTCGGGAAAGCGCCAGGATGGGGCTGGTCGCTTTCGTCAATCCGGCGAACGACGAAGTGCGGGATTACGAGCTCAAGACGTTCGAGGAAGTCATTAAAAATTACGACGTGGACGGCGTCATTCACGACCGCGGCCGCTACGACAACGAAACGGCCGATTTCAGCGACGAGACGCGGGCGAAGTTCGAAGCGTTCCTGCAGGCAAGAGGGAAGCAGCTCACGAACTGGCCGACCGACATTTTCAGGTACGAGAACGGGACGCGGGTGGATGGGCCGCTCATTCAGAACTGGTGGGAATTTCGTTCCGCCACGATCAAGAGCTTCTTCGGCGAAGTGAAGGCGCTGGTCGACCGGTACGAGCAGCAGAAGGGAAAGACGATTCAGGTGTCTTCCTACGTCGGCTCCTGGTACGAGACGTATTATTTGAACGGCGTCAACTGGGCAAGTCCGAATTTCCGCTACGATCCCCGGCTGGGACTGGGCAGCGAAACGGTTTATACGCCGTCTTATTATGAAACCGGGTATATCGAGCATCTCGATTTTCTGATGATCGGCGCTTATCAGCGGACCGGTCCGGAAGTGGAAAAATATATTACGCTCGGCAATATCGTGACGAACGGGGAAATTCCGCTTTACGCCGGCATTGCGCTGACGAACATTCAGGCGCCGGAGCTGCAGCGGGAAGTGTTCCAGTCGGGCTTGCGCACGACGAACGGCCTGATGCTGTTCGACGCGAGCCAGATCAACTGGGCCGTTGCCGCAGCCGCGCTGCGGGACGAGGAGTACGTGAAGGATTACCAGCTCGGCATGAGCCTGCCGGACAGACCGGACGATTTTCTGGAAGGCAACTACTACAACGTCAACCTGGTGGTCGACAACATCAACGTCATGACCGACGCGTTCGGCCCGACGACGGGAACGAACCGCTTCGGCGTCGAGGTCGTCGTCGACGCGACGGGGGCGGTAACCCGGGTCGCGAACCGCCGGCAGGCGATCGATTGGAGCTGGGGGAATCCGGAGGAGAACAACAGCCCGATACCGCTTGGCGGATTCGTCATTTCGACGCTGGATACTTCGGGTACGCGGACGCTCCGGCAGCTTGTCGCGCAATCGTATGAGATCGGCGATCAGGTGCGGTCCGCGGCGCTGAGAGGCTTCCTCGACTACGACGGCAAGCAGACGGCCGCGAGCGAACTGACGCTGAAAGGCCAAGTTGAGGTGCTCGGACCGGGCGAAGCGGCGGTGACGGTCAACGGCCAGCCGGCCGAAGTGGCGGACAACGGGCAATTTACAGCCGTCGTGCCGCTCGAGCTGGGAAGCAACGCCATCACGATCGAGGTCCGCGTCGACCAGTTCAAGACGAACAGCAAGACGATCACCGTCATCCGCACCGAATCTGGCGGCGGCGATGATGGCGGCGGTGACGACGGTGGCGGTGATGACGGCGGTGGTGATGATGGCGGCGATGACGGCGGCGGTGACGACGGTGGCGGTGATGATGGCGGTGGTGATGATGGCGGCGGCTATATCCCGACGATTCCGATCCTGCCGGATGATATGACGATTCGTCACGAAACGGGAGCAGACGGCCGCTATGCGGCGATTGCCGACATCGATGCCGATTATATGATGAAGGAGATCGACCGTCTGGCGCAGCTTGATCCGTCCGAGCACAAGCTGGAATACGAGATTGACAGCGACGCGCTGACGATCAAGGCGAATTTGCCGGCAAGCGGACTCCGGCAGGCGATTGCCGATATTCCGGAAGGCAGAATCATCCTGAAGACGCCGCTCGGCCGCTACGAATTGCCGGTAGCCGCCCTTAAACATGCGCTGGCAGCAAACGAACAGGCCGATGCGCTGCAATGGTCGATCGCCAGCGTGAAAGGATGGCTGGCCGAAGATATCGCAGAGCGGATCGCTGCAGATGGCGGAACGGCGGCCGGCGCGGCAGTAGACGTCGGGCTCAAGCTTCTGACCGGAAAAAAAGAAGAAGCGATTCCGCGCTTCAACGGTCATTACGCGGTATTGGTGCAGCCGCTGTCCGAAACGGTCGATCCGGCCGCCGCGACGGCCGTCTCGTACGGTGCGGACGGCGGACTGGCGTTCGTGCCGTCGACCTTCGGGACGGACGGTGACGGAAGCGCGGTGAGGATGCTGCTGTCCGGCGGCGGAATCTATACGGTTGCCGCTTTTAACAAGTCGTTTGCCGATTTGCGCGGCCATTGGGTGGAAGAAGCCGCATCCGCGCTCGCTTCGAGACTGATCGTGGAAGGAGTGGGCGAATCCCGGTTCGCCCCGGACGAACCGCTGACGCGCGCGCAATTCGCGGCTTTGCTCGTCCGGGCGCTCGGATTGCCGGGGCAAGCGGCGGACGCGGCCTTCCGCGACGTGCAGCCCGGCGACTGGTACGCCGAAGTTGCGGGCGCCGCCGTGCAAGCGGGGCTGGTCGAAGGCGATGCGAGCGGGAACTTCCGGCCGAACGACAGGCTGACGCGCGAGCAGATGAGCGTCATGCTCGTCCGGGCGCTGGCGTACGCCAACGCTTCGCCGTCCGGCGGCTCAACGGCAGCGGTGCTGCAGCGTTTTGCCGACCGCGATGCGCTTTCGTCCTGGTCGCGCGACGCTGCGGCGGCCGTCGTGGAGGCCGGGCTTATGGAAGGCAAGCCGAACGGCCGCTTCGCGCCGCAAGGAACCGCGACGCGGGCGGAAGGAACGGCTGTGCTGATGCGGTTGCTGCAGTACCTGCATTTTATTGGCGGTTGAAGCAAATATCCCGTTGACTTCCAGCTTCATCCTGTGATACAGTAAGGACAACTTCATAATAAAACGACGGAAGCACCGTGAATGACGCAGCTTGTCTGCGCAGTTCGCGGTGCTTTTTTGTCGTTGGCGGAAGGGGGAACACGATGAAACGTCAACTGATCGTTGCGGTCCGGGAGCCGGAATATATCCGCCGTTTAAGCGATTATTTGCGCGATTCCCCGTTCGGCAGGCAGTGGCAGCTGACGGCGTTTACCGGCGATGATACGCTGCGCACGTTTTTGCAGGGAGGCTACCCGATCGATCTGCTCGTCGTGCAGCCGTCCTTTCTGCGGGAGGAGGAGCCGTCTCCGAATCTTCCGGCCGCCGCGCTCGTGAAGCGCAAAGGGGAATGCCAGCGGCTGAGGGAGATCGAGCAGTATCAGCCGCTTCCGCAGCTGATGCAGGCGATTTCGTCGGCGTATGCCGCAATTTGGGGGGCGGACTTGCCTGCCGGAACGGCGGGCGGAGCGGCCGTCATCGGGATTTGTTCCGCTTCGGGAGGCGCCGGCAAGACGGTTTTGGCGCTTCATGCCGCGAGACAAGCGGCCGCAACGGGCAAGCGGGTGTTCTATCTGAATCTGGAATTGTGGAACGCTTCCGGCGAGTGGATCGGCAGGCGGCGTTCGTCTGCTGCGCCGAGACCGGAGGACGGGGAAGACGCCTTCTCCCGTCTGCTGTATACGATCAAGAGCAGCCCCGCTTCCGCGGCAGCCAGGCTGGCCGAAGCGCGGGAGCGGGACACCCGGCTGCTGATCGACTATTTGCCGCCGTGTCCGTACCCGGAGGAGCGGCTCTCGATGACGGCCGACGATGCCGTGAAGCTGATCGATTGCGTCTCCGCATCGAAAGAGTACGATCTCGTCGTCGCCGATCTCGACAGCGGTCTGGACGAGCTGAACCGCGCCGTGCTGGAACGGTGCGACCGCATCTGGTGGCTCGTTCCCGACCAGGCCGCCGCGCGCCGCAAGTTTGCGCTTGCGTCGCAGTATTGGAAGCGCAGATGGCCGGATTCATTCGGCCGGTCGGAGCGGAAGATCGTATGCGTCGGAATCGGGACATCGGATGGTCCGGACAAGCGGCCCGGGATCGACGGATGGCGGGCCGGAAGCTGCGGCTGGCTCCCGGAGATCCCGCTCTGGCGCGCGGGCAGCGGGCCGGACGGATTCGGCGGCATCGGCTCGCTGCCGCCCGCCCCCGCTTACCAGGCGGCTGTCGTCCGGCTGCTGGAGATGAGCGGACTGCGCGGGGAAGGGGGGAGCGGCTATGCCGCAGAAGCCGATCGTGGCGGAACTGCGCGAGACGGTCAGATCGCGGATCGACCTGAACGGTACGGTATCGGATGAGCTTCTGCTCGAGACGGTCGAACGGGCGGTATTCGAATGGTCCGGCCGCCACCCGCTGACCGCGCCCGAGAAGGTTGCGCTTGTAAAGCGGCTTTATCATTCGTTCCGGGGGCTCGACATCTTGCAGCCGCTGATGGAGGACCCGGCGGTGACGGAAATTATGATCAATCACCACGGCGAAATTTTTATCGAGAAGGCGGGCCGGATGAGCTTGCTGCCGTTCGGCTTCGAAAGCGCGGAACGGCTGGAGGATCTGATACAGGCGATCGTGTCCGGTGTCAATCGCGTCGTCAACGAGTCGTCGCCGATCGTCGACGCAAGGTTGAAGGACGGGTCGCGCGTCCATGTCGTCCTGCCGCCCGTCGCGCTTCGCGGTCCGGCCGTCACAATCCGCAAGTTTCCCGGCAAGCCGCTTACGATGGACGATTTGGTCCGGTTCGGTTCGCTGACCGGGGAAGCGGCCGCGCTGCTCCGGCAGCTGATTGCCGCCAAATACAATATTTTCGTCAGCGGAGGCACGGGGACGGGCAAGACGACGTTCCTGAACGCGTTGTCGGCGTACATTCCTTCGGACGAACGGATCGTGACGATCGAGGATTCCGCCGAGCTGCGGATTTCCACCGTGCCCAATCTCGTGTCGCTGGAGACGCGGAATGCCAATACGGAAGGCAAAGGCGAAATTTCGATTCGCGATCTGATCCGCGCCTCGCTGCGGATGCGGCCAAACCGCATCATTGTGGGAGAGGTGCGGGGAGCCGAAGCGCTCGACATGCTGCAGGCGATGAATACGGGCCATGACGGAAGTATGAGTACGGGGCACGGCAACAGCGCGCGGGATATGATGGGCCGATTGGAGATGATGGTGCTCAGCGCCGCGGAGTTGCCCATCCCGGTTATCCGCCATCAGATTGCGTCGGCGATCGACATCGTCGTCCATTTGGCAAGGATGCGCGACCGTTCCCGAAGGGTGCTGGAGATCAGCGAAGTCGCAGGCGTTCGGGACGGCGCTATCGCGCTGAACCCGCTCTATCTGTTCGTCGACGAAGGCGACGGCCCGAGCGGAGTCGCGGGCGGACTGCGGCCTACCGGTAACGCTATGACGCGGCTGCGCAAGCTGGAGATGGCGGGCTTCCGGCGGGCCGACAGCGGGGTGGCGTCATGAACGCCGGCAAGCGGTCCGGCCCCGCAGAGCGGCCGGCGGCGCGGCGGGAAGCCGTATATTCCGCCGTACCGGCGGGGGCGGCAAAGTCCGGCCGGCCCGTGTACCGCTGGCTCGACTGGCTCGGCTTGAGCTTTCCGGAGCGGCGGGCCGCGGGGAAGGACAGGGGCGGGGAAGCTCTTCCGGATTACGGCGAATATCATCTGAGCGCCGGCCGGTTTTTGCTTCTTGCGCTGGCGGGCTGCGCGCTTGCGTTCGCGGGAGCCTATTTATTCTACCGGTCGGTCGCGCTCTCGCTATTGTTTGCGCCGGCCGGCATGCTCTTTCCGCGTTTCAGGCGCCGGTCGCTGCAGGCCGGCCGCCAGGAACGGCTGAGGCTGCAATTCAAGGAGGCGTTATTTTCGCTCACATCGTCGCTTGCGGCCGGCCGCTCGGTCGAAAATGCCTTCTTCGCGGCGACGGAAGATCTCGCGCTGCTTTATCCCGATCCGCATACCGACATCCGGCGGGAGTTTGCAGCGATTTGTCACCGGTTCGAGAACGGCGAGCCGCTCGAGAGCGCTCTCCGCCATTTCGCCGACCGCGCCAAGATCGATGAAATCAGCCATTTTGCCGACGTTTTCACGACCTGCAAGCGGGTGGGCGGCGATCTTGTGGAAGTGATCAAGCGAACGTCGCAGCTGATCGGGGACAAGCTTGAAGTTCAGCAGGAAATTGCGGTCATGCTTGCCCGCAAACGGTTCGAATCGCGCGTGATGATGGCCGTGCCGTTCGTATTTCTCGCTTTTCTCGGATTTGCAGCGCCCGACTATATGGAGCCGTTGTACGGCGGGTTCGGTTATGTGCTGCTGACGGCGGGTTTGGCCGTAATTTTGGCCTGCTGCTGGGCCATGATCCGCATTATGAGCATCCGGTTATGATGCTGTGCGGCGGCCAAAGGAGATTAGCGGAAGGGGTGAGGCTTATCGCTTGGTTGTTGACGGCTGTGCTGGCCGTAATCTGGGTGCTGCTTGCGGTCGCCGCTCGTTCGCCGCAACTCGCGCAAGCGGCTGCTCGTCCGCCGCAACGAACGCAGGCGGCCGCAGCCGGGAAACCGGCAAAGGCCGGCGGTTTCGATCTGAACGAGCATGTCATGACCTTGCCCTTTATGTGGGCGCTGGAGAGTTGCCGAGGATATGAACGGATGTCATTGTGGTTGGCCGGCCGCCATCAGCAACTGTTGGTGCTTTACGGACAGGGCTGGACGCTGGAGCGGACGAAACGTTTTGTCGCGCATGCGTTCGGGAGCGGATACGGGGCGCTGGCCGGCAGCGCGGCGATAGCCGCCGCCGGAGAGGAGACGGCCATTCTCGGCCTGGGCGTCGTGCTTGCGGCGCTGTTGCCGGCCGTCCGTTTTCACGGCGTGACCGCCCGGCTGGAGAAGCGCAGGCAGGATATCGTGCTGGCGCTGCCGGATATGCTGAGCAAGCTGATGCTGCTGGTCGGCGCGGGCGAGACGGTGCAGAGCGCGCTCATGCGCTGCGGCGACGGTTTGCGGCAAGCCGGTCATCCGCTTTACGACGAATGGGCCAGGGCGGTAAGCGCGATGCGCAACGGCGAGCCGTTCGGCAAAGCGATCGAGCAGTTCAACCGGCGCTGCGGCGTACGCGAGGTGGCCGTTTTCACGACGGTGCTGCTGCTCAATTACCGCCGCGGCGGCGATCAATTCGTTCTTGCGCTGCGCGAGTTGTCCTATACGCTCTGGGAGAAGCGCAAGTCGGCGGCGAGAGCGAGAGGGGAAGAAGCGTCCTCGAAGCTGCTTTTTCCGCTCGTCGGCATCTTTTTTGTCATGATGGTGCTTGTGGCGGCCCCGGCGATGATGCTGATGTCGTAAAAGTAATGGCAGCGGGCGGGTTGCACGAAAAATCGATTTCATGATTGCGGAAGGAGAACGTATTCGATGAGAAAATGGTGGAATGCATGCAAGCGGCGTGCGCAATCGTTTCGGCATGCGGAGGACGGAATCGGGACGCTGGAAATTATATTGATCATTGCGGTGCTCATTATAATCGCTCTCCTGTTCAAGGATTGGATTATCGAGCTGGTCAACGATTTGATGGGCAAAGCTTCCGATAAAGCCGATGAAGTGTTTGATTAACCGCGGCTGCCGTCTCGCCGTCCGACTTCGTCGCGACGACGGAAGCTTTGCGCTGGAAGCGGCGATGGTGATGCCGGTCATATTGACGATCGTTTTCGTCCTGCTGTTTTTCGGCCTGTATATGTATCAGAACGTTATGCTGTACTACACCGCTTCCGCGGCCGCGGAGCAAGCGGCTTTCGGTTGGGACAATAGCAGCCGCGATCCGAAGAGCGGTCTTGCCCCGCCGGGACAATATGACGGCTTGTACTGGCGATTGGGCAATGACGACATGCTCCGGTCGTTATTCGGCATCGGGGACGCGCCCGAGAAGACCGTCGTTGCGATACCCGGGGAACCGGGAGAAGACGATCGGCTGCCGGCGCGCAAACTGCTCAGGACGGCCGGACAGATGCCGTCAGGCTACGAAGGCGATGCCGGGTACGGACGGGAAGGGCTCCTCCGTCTGGTGGAAATAAGACTTCGCGAGCCTGTGGAATCTTCGCCCCTGGCGAAGTTCCGGCTTGAGGCCGAGCCTGCTACGCGCGCGGCGTCGGTCGTTGCGGATCCGGTCGAATTCATTCGCAGCGTCGACCTTGTCCGCTATTATGCGAACAAGTTCGGCCGGAAGCCGGAAGGTCGCGCACAGGCGGGAGAAGTGCTCTCGTCCTTGCCCGGCGCGAGGGGGGAGCGTCATTGAACCGAAAGGCGAACGGCCGGCGGATCGGCGTCGGAGGGAACGATAGCGGGAAGAATAGCGGCGGGAAGGACGGCTATGGGAAGAATGGCGGCGGGGGAAACGACCGAGGATCGGTGACTGTGTTCCTGATCATTATAACTGCGGGCATGCTGCTGTTTACTTCGCTTCTGATCGATTTTTCGCGCATCGCCGCCTTCAACCGCAAGCTGGACGGCGCGACGCGGGCGGCGGTCCGCTCTGTGCTTGCCGCTTACGATGCGGGACTGTACGAGCGGTACGGGTTATTTGCCCGGGGCGGTACGCCGGATGACGACATTATGGGTCCGGTGCTGGAAGACTGGCTGAACGGGCCGGACGGCGGCCATTTTCGCTTGCTCGACGCACGCCTTGTCGAATACGGCACCAACGTATCGCAGGTGCTCGGCGATCATGACGTGTTTCGGCGCCAGGTGCTGGAAGAGATGAAATACAAGGCTCCCATCGATCTGACGCTTGAGCTGGCGTCGAAGCTCAAGCCGATGTCGGGCGCGATGAAGGAAGCGGCGGCCGCCGTCGATCTGCTGGAACGGCTGCGGAAGCTGTACGAGCGGCGGGAGCAGCATTTGGCGGCCGCCATCGAAGCGCAGCGCGAGGCTGCGAACGCGGCGAAGGACGCCAATCTTGACAGCCTGCTGCCGCTTCAGGGAACGGCCGGCCTTTCGCGGGATACCGTGCAGGACGTCGCGGCAGGCTATGCGCAATATACCGCCTGGATCGCAGCGGATGCGAGCCGTGAGGAAGGAACCGAGCCTGTGTACGCCGCCGAAATTGCCGCGTACGAGCGGATGGCGCGAGCGGTCAGTCAGGACCTGCGGCAGTCGAGTATGCAGGCGGAGCAGGCGCATCGGCGCATGGAGACGCTGGCGCTGCAGGAGCTGGAGCTGGCCCGTCAGATCAACCGGGAGATGAGCGAAACGGCCGCCCGCGCAAGAACTTCCGCCGCCGGGCGTGACAGCGGATTCGTTCGGCTCGGCGAAAGCGCGGTTCAAGGCGGCGCTGCGTCGATTCCGGCCGGCGCGGAGGACGATCTGCGGCAAATCCGGGATACGGTCGACCAGCTGCTGCTGCCGGATGACTGGTTCGACGAATTTCGGGAGGAGATCGTAAGCCAGGCCGCCGAGTACGCATCCTTCTACGCCGAGGCCGGCGTTTTCCAATCCAGTGTGTCGGCGGCTCTGGGAGGCTACGGCGGGGACGGCTCGGCGCTGCATGACGGAGCGCGCCGGCTTCAAGCTTTGTACGGCCGGTTCTATGAGAAGTATATTCGACCGGGTACTGTTATCGCGGCACGCGAGCAGGCGCTGCAAAGCTCGCAGCAGGTCAGCCGGGAGGCCAAACGGAAACAGGCCGAAGCCGACGAGATGTGGAAGCGGGTGCGCGGCGTTCTGCATCAGCTCCGGGCGGATCCCGGGACGGAGGAGCAGCGGGAGGAGTTCCGGTTGCTGGAGCAGGCGTACCGCAGCAATCTCGCGTTCAACGAAGCGGCCGCAGGGCCGCCGCCAGAAGCGGCGGGGCTTCCCGATGAAGCGGGCGACATGTCCGGAGATGCGGCCGGCCTGTCGGAAGGCTTGTTCGGCAGCATGGCCGACATGCTGGAGCATGTTCGCGACCCGTTGTATATAGGCGAATATACGATCCAGCGCTTCTCGACGTTCGATCCCCGGAACTTTACAGGCTTCCTTGGGGTAACCGGTCCGGGGGAAGAAGCGGACGATGCTGCGGCGGATTCGGGAGGACTGGCGGAAGCGTTCAATCTCGGCAATCAGGAAGCGGAGTATATTTTATACGGGTTTCACGATCCGGTCGCGAATATCGCTGCGGCATACGGCGAATTGTTCGCGTTCCGGTTGGCGATACGGACGATGGAAGGGCTGATCGTGAACAAGTCGCTTGCGCATCCGCTCCTTATTTTGCCGGCTGCGCTGTTGTATGGGTTGAAGATGGCGGTGGAGGACATGATTTCGTTTGCCCGGGAAGGGGCCGCTCCGCTTTCCAAATACGTGCCGGTACGTTTGACGTATGCCGATTATTTGCGGCTGTTTATGCTTCTGCACGGCGGCGACGCCGGGCGGCTTTCGCGCATGATCGCCGTTATCGAACGGAATACCGGAACGGATTTGTCGCTTACCCCGGCAGGCGTATCCGGAGAAGTGCGGGCTTCGGTCAATCTGTGGTTTTTGCCGGGCCTGATGAGAACTGTTAACCGTTTGGGAGTACTGGAAGGAAAGGTTGCCGGAAACCGATATGAGACATCCGAAACGATCGGCTGGTCCTATTGACGGGCTGCGGGGAGAAAAGGGCGGCATTTCGGTGGAGGCGTCGCTCGCGATGCCGTTGTTTCTGCTGCTTGTCCTCTTCCTGGTATGCGTCGTCAAGCTGTCCGCCGTGCAGATGGCGCTGCAGTCCGCCGTTTCGCAGACGGTGCGTCAGGCGGCGGCGACGATGTACGCCGCCTATCTGGCGGCGGACGCGGCCGATTCCGATAACGAGGCGGTCAATATGCCGATGGCGGAATGGCCCGACGCCGCTGCCGAAATCGCCGGCTGGCTGCCGGATCCAGCCGGCTCCGTCATATCGGCGGCGATGAAAGGAGACTGGGGACCGGCCCGGGATTTAGCGGCGACGGAGCTCGGCAGGGAGGCGATCGAGCCGCTCATTCGGCGGTTTACCGACGCGGCGGAGCTTGAGCCGGAGCGGGTCCGGTTGAGCCGGCTTTCGCTGCCCGATCTGAACGATCGGCGGGACGCTTATTTGCGATTGGAAGTATCGTACGAATTTCCGATCAAAGTTCCGTTTCTTAACCGGCCTATCGTACTGAAAGAAGCGGCGGCGGAGCGGGTTTGGGTAAGCGACCCGCAGCCGGCGATGTACGGCGGCGGCCAGGAGGAAGGGCAAAGCGCGCCGCTGCAGATCGTGTCGATCGAACCGAATCCGCTCAGGCCGGGCCGAAAAGCGCGCGTCGTCGCGAGAACGGAGCCGGGCGGCCAGGTCTCGCTCGAAGTGATCTACAAAAGCGGGCGCAGCAAGGCGAAAAATTTGGGCGATGCGGCCGCGAATGCGGACGGATTGGTCGAATGGACATGGCATGTTTCAGGCAACACGACGCCGGGGGTTTGGGAACTGACAGTAAAAAACGCCGCCGGGGCGAGCGTTTCCATGCATTTTGTCGTAGCGAAATCCGGAACGGCCCCGGATAACGGATAAGGGGGGATTTGCCGATGAGCGCAGCCGCGCTGGGCGCTGCGGCTTTGATTGCCGCCGCTTTCGTCACCGATATACGTACGATGCGGATTCCGAATTTGCTGACAGGCGCCGGTTTCCTGCTCGGTCTCGGCTATCATGGGGCAACCGCCGGCTGGAACGGAGCGGGTTCGGCGCTCGCGGGAGCGGCGGCGGGCTTCGTTCCGCTTCTCCTTCTCCATCTGATGAAAGGGATCGGCGCAGGGGACGTGAAGCTGTTCGGCGCGCTCGGAGCCTGGCTGGGCGTTTATGAAACCGCGCAACTGCTTATGTACTCCATCCTGTACGCCGGGGCGATCGGCTGCATCGTCATTGCCGCCAGCCGACCGTTTGCGCGGCGGCTATGGACGGGCATCGCGCTCTTCATCGCGCCGGGCCGGCTCGGCATGAAGAAGGAAGTGTGGAACGGCTGGGCGGCACAAGGGCTGAAGTTTCCGTTTATGCTGGCGGTCGCGCCGGCGGCGGTTACGCTATGGTGGTGATCACATATGCGCAGGAGGGAAAGGATTGAAATCGCTACGCATTGATTTTGCGATGAACCGGGGACATGAAATGATTGTCGATGCGGAAAACGGCATTCGCCGCAACGAACTGGACGAGATCGAGCTGAACATGCTTCAGGCCCACTCGATTCCGCGCCTGCTGCCGATGGAGTGGATCGAGCTGGACGGCTGCGTGTCGTTCCGTTACAAAACGGCGGGCAAACGGCTGCTCACGCATCGTTTTCATCTTCAGCCGCTGACGCCGGAGGAATATTACCGTCTGCTGCTCGCCATCGTGGAGACGCTTGACGATTGCAAGCATTATATGCTGAGGCCGGAAGGCTGTTTGCTGCAGGAGCACTGCCTGTTCGTCGGAGAATCCGTAGACGATGTCGGCATCGCTTACTTGCCCCTGAACGATCCGAACCCGGAAAAAGGCGGGAAGGCGGGGGAACTGCTGGCGCTGGCCGTCCGCTGGACGGCCCATGTCCGGGAAGCGGTCGGCATCGACCACCAACGCATTCTGCGCGAGCTTGAAGGAGGCGAATCGTGGAGCGGGCTGCGTCAAACGCTGCAGGTTATGGCTGCGCATACGGAGCAGAGCGGCGGGCATGTGCGGACCGGGGCGTCGGACGGCTGGGGCGTAGGCCGGCCGAAGATGAAAGGAAGCTATGAGTCGCTGCATGGCTCCGCTGACGTGGCTGCAACCGATGAAGCCTGGCCGTCCGGGACGCCGAAGCCGTACTTCGGCAATGGCGGATGGCCTCCCGGCGAGGAAACGCCGGATGCGGACGAAGAAAAGAACGAACGGGAGGCATCGTCCGGCAGCAAGCGAACGGTCGCCGTTGCGCTTGCCGCGCTGGCCATTGCTTTCATTTGGCGGTTCGTATACGGTTCGGCGCCCGACAGGGCCGGTCTTCTGTTTTCCGGCCTGCTGACTGCCGCCACCCTCGGACTGCTGGCTGCCGTTTGGCGGAAAAAACGAAGCGAGCCAAGGCGAACGGAGTTGGCGGAGCGCGGCTTGACGGAACGTGACCTGATGGAGCGCGGCTTGACGGAACGTGACCTGATGGAGCGCGGCTTGACGGAACGTGATTTGATGGAACGTGATTTGACGGAACATGATTCGGCGGAGCGTGGCTCGACGGAACGTGACTTGATGAAGCGTGATTTGATAGAACACGACTTGTTGAAACATGACTGGGCGGAGCGCGATCCGGCGGAACGTGACGGGACGGCGCATGGCCAAGGGGATAACGGGAAGGCGGAATATGGCCCGCAGGAACGGGGACCGATGAAACGAGTGAAACGGCCGGGATGGCTGGAACATCCGGACAAGCTGGGGCAAATAGAACGTATGAAACAATTTGAACAGATGGAACAAAAGGGACAGATGGAACAAAAGCAACAAATGAAGCAAATTGGACAAATGGGACAAATGGGACAAATGGGACAAATGGGACAAACGGAACGGATGCCCGGACATTTCGCATGGAAGGACGCGGCAACATGGCAAGGGCGAGCGTCCGAACCGGAGATTTCGGAGCAGACGATTGCCGATCATTCCTGGATTGGGCATAAAGCCGACGCTTCCGCCGACGCGACGCAATGGCTCGGTGCGCGCAGCCAATCCGGAGAACCTCCCGGTACATATTGGCTGGAGCGCAAGACCGGTTTTCAGGTGGAACGGCTGCCGATCATAGGGGAACTGACGCGGATCGGTCGTGCGGAGGACAGCGTGCAGGTTGTCGACCGCTCGCCGGGCATTTCGCGGATTCATCTGGAACTGGTAAACAAGAACGGGGAAGTTACCGTGAAGGATATGGGCTCGCGCAACGGCAGCACGTTGAACGGAGAGGCGATGATTCCCTATAAAACATACAAGCTGCGGGAAGGGGATCTCCTGCAGCTTGCCGGGACCGGCGGTCCTGTCTATGAATTGAAAACGGGTTGAATCAACGGCCGACAAGGTTATGGACGGCGCTTTGAATATCGGGGAAGCGGAACCGAAAACCGGTTTCCAATGCTTTGCGGGGAATGACGCGCTGGCCGTCGAGCAGCAGAGTCGACATCTCGCCGAGCAGCGCCTTCATCGCGGCAGCCGGCACGGGAAGCCAGTGCGGGCGTCCCATCGCCTTGGCGAGCGCCCGTCCGAACCGGTCGTTCGTGACCGGCTCGGGCGACGTGGCGTTCACCGGCCCGGCAATGCCGGGCGTGTCCAGACAATGCAGAATGAGCCGGACCATGTCCTCGATATGGATCCACGATATCCACTGCCGTCCGCTTCCGATACGTCCTCCGGCGAACAAACGGTAAGGGAGCGCCATCAGCGGAAATGCGCCGCCGCGCCCCAATACGACGCCGGTGCGGAGCCGGATCACCCGGCCGGCCGGAATGGCGCCGGCGGCCTCCTCCCAGCGCACGGCCACGCGCGACAGGAAATCGCTCTCCACCGCCGGGCTGTCCTCACCGAACGTTTCCGTTTCCGAGGTTCCATAAATCGAGACGCCGGACGAATTGATGACGGTATGCGGGCGAGGCTCGAGCCGCTCGGCCAGCCGTGCGATCTCCCGGGCGGCGAACAGCCGGGAATCGACGATGCGCTTCTTCGCCCCGGCCGTCCACCGCTGATTGATCGTCTCGCCCGCCAGGTTGACAACCGCTTCGACACCTTGCAGCTTGCCGGGCTGGGCGGCGCACTCGTCCCATGTGACGCCATGCAGCTTCTCCCGGGCGCCAGTTATTTTGCGCGGGGACCGGGTAATCACCCAAACTTCATCCCCGCGTTCCAGCAGAGCATTCGTCAAAGCCGAGCCGATAAAACCGGTTCCGCCGGCAATCGCGACCTTCATGCGACACGCACGCCTCCTTGCCCGTTTCGCTTTGTCCTTCGTTTCACTTGCCAATTTCCGATATGTTTATATTGAACGAATATATTCAGAGATTCAGAAATCCATTGCGCAGAGCGAGCGATTGCACGGCTTCTTGAGCAGAGCGAATTATTGCACGGCTTCGATTTTGGTCAGCCACAATTGCTTGACCGATTCCTCTCCGCCGTCGACTTCTTTCTCATAATATTCGTACCGGATCTTCGTGTCCGGCTCCAGCGCGGCGACCGTCTCGGCAAGCTGCTCCTCGATCTGGAATGCGGCCGGACCGTTCGCCGTCTCAATTTCCACCGAATGGCCGTCGATCTGGCCGTTATAAATACCTTCGGCTTGCTGTACGACGGGGGCGCTGTCCGCATCGGACGATACCGGCGTGTCGGGATCGGCTACGCCCGGCTCCTCCACCGTGCCTCCGCCAGGTTCGCTCGACGGTTGCCCCGCTCCTCCTTCATTGCTGTCGGAACCGCCGCCGGTATTGGCACTGTCGCCGTCGACTGCGCCGCCGCTTCCCTGCGAGATACCGGACGTCTCGTCGCTTTGTTCGGTTGGAGGCGTTCCGCCCAGTTCGCGGTTCTCCTGGCCATTATTCGTGCTGCCGCAAGCGGTGGCGAGCATGGCCGCCAGCAGCAAAGCCGATGCCGCGGACAGCATTTTTTTGGCATGTTTTCTCTTGGTTGTTGTCATTTCAACCACCTCCTGCTTTCTATGACGAACCATACTCCCGGAAAGTTCCAGCTTTATCGGATCGTTCGTCGTCGTTTTGCGGAAAACGAAAGGAGCAACGGGCCTGTCCGTCAGGCATGATTCTCTTGCTGGAACAAATGCTGGTAGGCGCTGTAGTCGATCCCCTGTTTGTCGAGAAACTGCCTGAGACTGCGGTAATCGCGTTTCGGCGTCGCCAGAATGTATCCTTTGATGCAATGCTCGCGCGTCACTTCGGTCGAACCGCTTTCGACGGCCACCTGCGCGATCTTGGCTGCGATCGAATGGCGGGCGATATCGCGAAACGCTTTGGGAACGGGAGAGACAAGCTGCTCCAGAAAAGCTTTCGAATCTTCCGACCACATGCCCCGGCTCCGTTCGACCCAATAGTTTTGCCAATCCAGCTTCGATTTTCCGTCGCGCTGCGGCAGCACCTTCAGAAATTTGCGAAACATAAAAAAGCCGCCGATCGCCATAAAACCGACCATGACGACGGCCCAGAACAAGATGAAAAACATAAACCAGTTAGGGGTTCCGTTCATCCAGCTTTCACCTCTATACGAATTATAGCGTATTCCTAGATTTATTTCGATATTCCCTGTAAAATAGGAAGGTATCTAGGAAAGGGGCGATTGATGATGTTGAAAATAGGCTCCCATGTATCGTTTTCGGACAAGGGTTTGCTCACGGCGGCCCAGGAAGCCGATTCCTACGGCTCAACCACGTTCATGATTTATACCGGAGCGCCGCAAAATACGCGCCGCAAACCGATCGACAGCTTATATATTCCCGAAGGCAAGGAAGCGATGGCCAAATCGGGCGTGGAGGAGATCGTCGTTCACGCGCCATATATCATTAACCTCGGCTCCTATAAGGAAGACACGTTCGAGCTGGCGGTTCGTTTTCTGCAGGAAGAAGTGCGCCGCACGCATCATATCGGCGTCCGCAACATCGTGCTTCACCCCGGCGCCTACACGGACAAGGATGCGGAGTACGGCATCGGCCGCATCGCCGAAGGACTTAACGAGGTGCTGGACGGAACGGACGAGACGGACGTCAATATCGCGCTGGAAACGATGGCCGGCAAAGGGACGGAAATCGGCCGCACGTTCGAGGAAATCGCCCGAATAATCGATAAAGTCCGTCAAAACGACCGTTTGACGGTCTGCCTGGACACATGCCATATGCACGATGCCGGCTACGATCTGATCGGCGATCTGGACGGCGTGCTGGAGGAATTCGACCGGATCGTCGGGCTTGACCGGGTGGCGGTCGTCCATCTGAACGACAGCAAAAATCCGCGCGGCGCGGCGAAGGACCGGCACGCTCCCATCGGCGCCGGCTGGCTCGGATTCGATACGATCAACGCGGTCGTGCATCACGAGGCGCTGGCCGGACGGCCGTTCATTCTGGAGACGCCGTGGATCGGGAAAGATGCGAAGAAGCAGCGCCCGATGTACGAAGCGGAAATCGCCCTTCTGCGCGGCAACGCGATGGAGCGGTTCGGCGAGTCGTTCTTCGATCATGTCGAACGGCTGCATCATTTCTTCGGCAAACAGGACATCGATCCGAAAGTTTTTGTGCTCTCCACCTGGGAGACGCTGAAATCCGACGCTAAAGCGAAGAAGGCGGACCCGCGCGAGCCGATGGAACGGCTTTACGATCTCGTCGTCGAGCATCAGGTGCTGACCGATCTGAGCGAGGAAGAGATCAACCACCGCATTACGGCGTGGTTTGCCGGCAAGCAGCTGCTGGTCAACGCCTGACGCCTAAACCGATATTATTATTGCCAATGGAAGGAAGTAAAATTTCATGCAGCAAAACCCGTATCAAACGCAGCAGGTCAAGAGACGCGAAGACAAAAAAAACCGCGCGAGAATGCTGATCTCGTGTCCGGACCGTCCGGGCATCGTGGCGGCCGTCTCGCAGTTTCTGCACGAGCACGGCGCCAATATCGTCCAGTCGGACCAGTATACGATGGATCCCGAAGGGGGCATGTTCTTTATCCGCTTCGAATTCGACCTGACCGATCTGGAGCGGGAACTGCCCGTTATTCAGGAAGATTTCACCCGAGTGGCGGACCGTTTCGACATGAAATGGCATACGTTCCGCGCCAGCCGCAAGAAGCGTCTTGCGATTTTCGTTTCCAAGGAAGATCATTGCCTGCTGGAGCTGTTGTGGCAGTGGCAGGCCGGCGATCTCGATGTCGACATCGCCATGGTCGTCAGCAATCACCCGGATATGCGGGAGCTGGTGGAAAGCTTCGGCATTCCGTATATTCATATCCCGGTGACGCCCGAAACGAAGCCGGAAGCGGAACGCAAGCAGCTTGAGGCCGTGAGCGGAAAAGCGGACCTGATCGTGCTTGCCCGGTATATGCAGATTATTTCGCCGAAGTTTATCGAGCAGTTTCCGAACCGCATTATTAATATCCATCATTCGTTCCTGCCCGCATTCGTCGGCGGGAAGCCTTACCAGCAGGCGTATCAGCGGGGGGTCAAGCTGATCGGCGCGACGGCCCACTATGTCACCGAGGAGCTTGACGGCGGCCCGATTATCGAGCAGGACGTGCAGCGGGTGACGCATCGCGACAATGTGGAGGATCTGAAGCGGATCGGCCGGACGATCGAACGGATCGTGCTGGCCCGCGCCGTCAAATGGCATACGGAGGACCGCATTCTCGTCCATCAGAATAAAACCGTCGTGTTCAACTGACAGCGGAAGCGGCTTTCGTTGCCGTCCGGCGCGGTTTTATCCGGGGACGGCTGTCCGTTCGAAGGGAACAAATGGCCGGGTGCCGGCGGTATTGCCGGAGGCCCGGTCTTTTTTTACGTGGAAAACGGATAAAGGGAATGGTACAATATTTGAAAGCCATCTGGCACTGGCACCAGCGCCAACTTTCGCGAAAACCAGACATAAAGCGAACAGTCACGGCAAGATATAATTTCTAGGAGGAACTTGTGATGACCGTAACGCAAAAATCGATTGACCAGCTTTCCATCGATACGATCCGCACGCTTGCGATCGATGCGATCGAAAAGGCGAAATCGGGGCACCCGGGCATGCCGATGGGCGCCGCGCCGATGGGCTATCAGCTTTTTGCCAAAGAGATGAAGCATAATCCGTCCAATCCGGGCTGGATCAATCGCGACCGCTTCGTCCTGTCGGCCGGTCACGGCTCCATGCTGCTCTACAGCCTGCTGCATCTGTCGGGCTACGATCTGCCGCTCGAAGAACTGAAAAATTTCCGCCAATGGGGATCGAAGACGCCCGGCCATCCGGAATTCGGGCATACCGCAGGGGTCGACGCGACGACGGGACCGCTCGGCCAGGGACTCGGCATGTCGGTCGGCATGGCGATGGCGGAAGCGCATTTGGCCGCCGTATACAACAAGGAAGGCTATAATCTGATCGATCACTATACGTACGTCATCTGCGGCGACGGCGATATGATGGAAGGCATCTCGACCGAGGCGGCGTCGCTGGCCGGCCATCTGAAGCTGGGCAAGCTGATCGTGCTGTACGATTCGAACGATATTTCGCTCGACGGCGAGCTGAGCCTGTCGTTCTCGGAAAACGTACAGAAGCGTTTCGAAGGCTACAACTGGCAGGTGCTGCGCGTCGAGGACGGCAACGATCTGGATGCGCTGGCCAAAGCCATCGCCGAAGCGAAAGCCGAAACGGAACGTCCGACGCTGATCGAGGTCAAGACGATTATCGGCTACGGCAGCCCGAACAAGGCGGGCAAAGGCGGGCATGCCGGTCCGCACGGTTCGCCGCTCGGTCCGGATGAGGCGGCGCTGACGAAACAGGCTTACGGCTGGACAGCCGAAGAGCCGTTCCATGTGCCGGACGAGGTGCGCCGCCATTTCGCCGAAGTGAAGCGCGCCGGCGAACAGGCGAATGCGGAGTGGGACGAGCTGTTCGCGAAGTACAAAGAGGCCTATCCGGAACTTGCGGCGCAGTTCGAGCGCGCCGTAAACGGCGAATTGCCGGAAGGCTGGGATGCCGCGCTGCCGGTATACTCGCCGTCGGACAAACCGCTGTCGACGCGCGTCGCATCCGGCAATGCGCTGAACGGGCTGGCGGCGAACGTTCCGCATCTTGCCGGCGGCTCCGCCGACCTGGAAAGCTCGACGATGACGCATCTGAAAGGGTTGCCGGTGTTCAAGCCGGGCAGCTACGAAGGCCGGAACATCTACTTCGGCGTGCGCGAATTCGGCATGGCCGCCGCGATGAACGGCATCAGCCTGCACGGCGGGATCAAAATTTACGGCGGCACGTTCTTCGTGTTCACCGACTACTTGCGTCCGGCCGTCCGGCTGGCGGCGCTGATGAAGCAGCCGGTCGTCTACGTGCTGACGCATGACAGCATCGCGGTCGGCGAGGACGGTCCGACGCACGAGCCGATCGAGCAGCTGGCGTCGATTCGGGTCATTCCGGGGCTTACCGTCATCCGCCCGGCCGATGCGAACGAGACGTCCGCCGCATGGGCTTATGCGGTGCAGAACCAATCGAATCCGGTTGCGCTCGTCCTGACGCGCCAAAATCTGCCGGTGCTCGAAGGAACGGCGGAGCAGGCGCGCGAAGGCGTTGCCCGCGGCGCATACGTCCTGTCCGATGCGGCGGACGGCAAGCCGCAGGCGCAAATTATCGCGACCGGTTCGGAAGTTTCGCTGGCGATCAAGGCGCAGCAAGCATTGGCCGAAGAAGGTATCTCCGTTCGCGTCATCAGCATGCCGAGCTGGGATCTGTTTGACAAACAGGAGCAGTCGTACAAGGACGCCGTCCTGCTGCCTGACGTAAAAGCGCGGCTCGCGGTCGAAATGGCGCATCCGTTCGGCTGGGAGCGGTATGTCGGCGAAGCCGGCGATGTGCTCGGTATCGACACGTTCGGCGCTTCCGCGCCCGGCGACCGCGTGGTGAAGGAATACGGCTTCACCGTCGAGAACGTGGTGGCGAAAGTAAAGGCATTGCTGTAAAGAGATGTAAGAGAGAAAACAAAACGATGTTCGGGTATACGCGGCTGGCGGCTTGCATAGAGCGTCCGGCCGCTTTTCGTCCCGATGACCGGAGAACGAGAGGAGAACGGGTATGTCCCAATTCGAAAATGTAACGATCATCAAGCAAGCGAACGTTTATTTTGACGGCAAAGTCACCAGCCGCACCGTTGTGTTCCCCGACGGGACGAAAAAAACGCTCGGCATTATGCTGCCCGGCGAATATGAGTTCGGAACGGGCGACAAAGAAGTGATGGAAATATTGGCGGGAGATCTGAAGGTGCTGCTGCCGGGCGATACGGAATGGAAGCATATTCAGGGCGGTGACGAATTTGTCGTACCGGCCAATTCGAAGTTCAGGCTGCAGGTGGCGGCCGTAACCGATTATTGCTGTTCCTATATAAAAGAATAGACCGGCGCCGCGCCGGGCGCCGGTCGGGGCGCGCAGCGGCAGCTGCGCGCACGGCATACGGAAGACTTTTACGTTCGGAAGGATAGGGGGAGCGGACGCGGCGGCGATCGCCGCCGCTTACTTGTCCCCGCCTCCGCCGTTCAGCTTCCGGCCGGTCCATTGCTCATAGCTTTTGGCAATGGCCGACAGATCCAGGTCGCCAAGTCCGAGCGCCTGGCCGGTCTGCATGACGCTTTTGGCGGCTTCGAGCATCGGCGTCGGCACGTTCAGGCTGTCCGACAACGAGGAGGCAAGACGAAGGTCTTTGAGCATAAGTCCGAGTGAAAATTGTACGCTGTAGTCTTCGGCGAGCAGCTTCGGGCCTTTGAGATCGGCCATTTTGCTGCCGGCGCCGCCCGATTGGACGAGCTCGATGAACTGTGCGGCGTTAATGCCGCCGCTCGCGGCAATGGCCAGCCCTTCCACGAGAGCGACCGTGTTGATGCCGACAATGGCATTGTGCGCGAGCTTCGCAACGGCGCCGCTGCCGCTCTCGCCCATATACAGCACTTTGCGGCCCATGGCCAGCAGTATGCTTTCATGCTTGCGGAGCGTCGCTTCGTCGCCGCCGACCATGAAGACGAGCGTACCGTCCTCGGCCGCCGGCTTGCTGCCGGTGACGGGGGCGTCGAAAAACGCGGCGCCGCGCGTCCGGGCGTCGGCTGCATGACGCCGCGCCAGCTCCGGAGAAATCGTGCTGCTGTCGAAGATGACGGCGCCTTCGCGAACGCCAGCGAGCACACCGTTCTCTCCGTCGTATACTTCGGCTATGGCGGCGTCGTTGCTGATCATTGTGATGACCGCGTCTGCGGCGCGCGCCGCTTCCGCCGGAGTCGCCGCTTTCCGGGCGCCGAGCCGGACGAGCTCGTCGGCCTTGGCGGCCGTACGGTTCCAGACGGTGACGGCATACCCTTTGCGAAGCAGATTGGCCGCCATCGGCGCGCCCATGGTTCCGAGTCCGATAAATCCGATATGCTGCATGATAGCCCTCCTCGTAATATCTGGTTTATCGCTTTGTTGTGCGTTGGCAGGCAAAGCCTGTCTTTATTGTAACACACCCTGATCCGCTGTTCCCTTGTTTTCGCGGGATAAATCCTTTATTCTATTGCTAGTCCCAGGATTGAAGGAGGTTTACCGATTCATGAGCAAAACGGTCCGTTTCGACTATTCCAAAGCGCTGACGTTCGTCGGCCAGCACGAAATCGACTATTTGGCCGATGCGGTACGCACGGCGCACGATCAGCTTCACAACGGCACTGGCGCAGGTTCCGATTTTCTCGGCTGGATCGACCTGCCGACCAATTACGATAAGGAAGAATTCGCCCGCATCAAGCAGGCGGCGGCCAAAATCCAGTCCGATTCCGACGTGCTCGTCGTGATCGGCATCGGGGGCTCTTATCTCGGCGCGCGCGCGGCGATCGAGATGCTCTCGCATTCCTTCTACAATCTGCTGCCGAAGGACCGCCGCAAGACGCCGCAAGTGTTTTTCGCCGGCAACAACATCAGCTCGACGTATGTGGCCCATCTGCTGCAGCTGCTGGAAGGAAAGGACTGGTCGATCAACGTCATCTCCAAATCCGGCACGACGACCGAGCCGGCCATCGCTTTCCGCATTTTCCGCGCCGAGCTGGAGAAGAAGTACGGGAAGGAAGAAGCGCGCAAGCGCATCTATGCGACGACGGACAAGGCGCGCGGCGCGCTGAAGAAGCTGGCGACCGAGGAAGGCTACGAATCGTTCGTCATTCCGGACGACGTCGGCGGCCGCTACTCGGTGCTGACCGCCGTCGGCCTGCTGCCGATCGCCGTCGCGGGGATCGACATCGACGCGATGATGAAAGGCGCGGCTGACGCCGCCGCCGAGTATGCGAATCCGAATCTGGCCGAGAACGAAAGCTATCAGTACGCGGCCGTTCGCAACGCGCTGTACCGTAAAGGCAAAACGACGGAAATTCTCGTCAATTACGAGCCGTCGCTGCACTTCTTCTCCGAATGGTGGAAGCAGCTGTACGGGGAGAGCGAAGGGAAAGATCATAAAGGGATTTACCCGGCATCCGTCGATTTCTCGACCGATCTGCACTCGATGGGTCAGTTCATTCAGGAAGGGACCCGCAATCTGTTCGAAACCGTCATTCAGGTCGGCGAAGTGCCCGAACAGATTACGATCGCCGAAGACCCGGACGATCTCGACGGCTTGAACTTTCTCGCCGGCCGCACGATGGATTTTGTCAACAAAAAGGCGTTCGAAGGCACGCTGCTCGCGCACACGGACGGCCAAGTGCCGAATCTGGTCGTGAACATCGCGGATTTGACGCCTTACACGTTCGGCTATCTCGTTTATTTCTTCGAAAAGGCATGCGGCATCAGCGGATATTTGCTCGGCGTCAATCCGTTCGACCAACCGGGTGTGGAGGCTTACAAGAAAAACATGTTCGCGCTCCTCGGCAAGCCGGGGTACGAGAAGGAAAAGGCCGCGCTGGAAGCGCGTCTCTAATCGGGGTTCGCGGGGTTCGCGTTGATGGAACTGAATCGGTACAAGACGCTTCGGGCGCAGGGCAGCCGGGAAATCGTCATCCGCAAATCCCGTTTCATCGGCCACGCCAAGCCGGTCCAAACGGAGGAGGAAGCGGTCGCGTTCATCGAAGAGATCAAGAAGCTGCACTGGAACGCGACGCACAACTGTTCCGCCTACGTCGTCGGAGAGCGCGACGAATTTCAGAAGCAGTCCGATGACGGGGAGCCGAGCGGAACGGCCGGCAAGCCGATTCTCGAAGTGATCAAAAATCAGGGATTGAAAAATGTCGTCGTCGTGGTCACCCGCTATTTCGGCGGCATCCTGCTCGGCGCGGGCGGTCTGATCCGCGCCTATACGGACGGGGCGGTGGCGGGCATCGAAGCCGCCGGACCGATCGTCAAGGTGAAGCACAGGGAAGTCAAGGTGACCGTCGATTATACGTGGTACGGCAAAGTGGAGAATGAGCTGCACGGCCGGGGCTACCGGATAGACGGCACCGAATTTACCGACCGTGTGACGATCGTCTGCTTGCCGGAAGAGCCGCAGGCGGAGGCGTTCATCGCCTGGATGACCGACCTGACGCAAGGACAGGCGGAGATCGAGGCAGGCGGCACCGTGTACAAGATCGAGGGCGAATAAAAAGGCGCCCGTTCCGGGCGGCTTCGACAACAGATGGGCTGTAAGCATTCCGAATAAGCTTATTCGGAGGCGCAGCCCATTTTTCTTTGCATATATTAGAAATACCTATTGGAACGATCAAAAAGGCTAATTTGCCGATTGACGGAATAGCCCTATTTTTGTTACATTATCAATACCAAGTAACTAAATAGGAATTATGAAGTAGTTTTCGCATGTTCCGATCGATATCGGATGCAGATCTTTAGGGGGTTTACCAGGTCGTGAACGTCAGGCTGAACAGTCGATGGTGGAGCTTCGGATTTCGCAGCGCCATCATGCTCTATTTCGTTATATTGATCGTATTGCCCATCACCGGTATTTATGTGCAGTCGTTTTCGCTCGGTTTGCGGCCGTTTTGGGACAGCGTAAGCAATCCGCTGGCCTGGAAGGCCGTTTTGCTGACGCTCAAGCTAGCGGTCATCGCGACCATCCTCAATATGGCGCTCGGGACGATGGTCGGCTGGGTGCTTGTCCGCTATCGCTTTCCGGGCCGGCGGCTGCTGAACAGTCTGGTGGATCTTCCGTTCGCCTTGCCGACGGCGGTCACCGGGCTCATGATCCTGCTGCTGCTCGGTCCGGGCAGCTTCGTCGGGGAATGGGCGGGGAAAGCCGGTATCGATATCGTATTTCATGAACCGGCGATCGTTATCGCGATGCTGTTCGTGACGTTTCCTTTTGTCATTCGCGCCGTGCAGCCGCTGCTCGAAGAGATCGATGCCTCGGAGGAGGAAGCCGCCTATACGCTCGGCGCGTCGAAGGCCAGAACGTTCTTCCGCGTCATCTTCCCGTCGATGCTGCCGGGCATATTGAGCGGCGCGATGCTCGCCTTCTCCCGGGCGCTTGCGGAATTCGGCGCGGTCGTGCTGATCGCGGGCAATATTCCGGGCAAGACGCTGGTCGCTTCGGTCTATATATTCGGCGAAATCGAAAGCGACAACCCGCAAGGGGCGGCGGCCGTCTCGATTATACTGCTGACGCTGTCCTTTGCCATTCTGTGGATCGTGAACTACGTGCAAGGCAGGAGGACTACCCGATGAGACGGCTGTGGATTGCGCTGACCTATGCCGTCATCGTGCTGCTATTGGCCGTCCCGCTCGTCAAAATTTTCAGCGGAGCGTGGGCCGACGGCTGGAGCGGCTTTATCGAAGGGCTGACCCGGCCGGAAGCGCTGCACGCGCTTATGATGACCGTCATTATTGTTGTCATCGTGACGGCGATTAATACCGTGTTCGGCGTCATGCTGGCCTTGTACCTCGTCAGGGCGGATTGGATCGGACAGAAGCTGAAGCGGCTGCTGAACAGCCTGGTCGATCTGCCTTTCGCCGTATCGCCGGTAATCGGCGGACTGATGATCGTGCTGCTGCTCGGACCGAATACCGTTATCGGCGCTCTGCTCGAAGGCGCCGGCTTCAAAGTGGTTTACGCCCTGCCGGGCATGATTCTGGCGACGCTGTTCGTGACGTTTCCGATTATGGTCCGCGAGGTGATGCCGGTTCTGCAGGAAATTGGGGCGCAGCAGGAAGAAGCGGCGTCGACGCTCGGCGCCTACCCGTGGTATACGTTTTGGCGCGTCACCTGGCCGTCCATCCGTTGGGGCGTTATCTACGGCGTCGTGCTGACTGTCGCCCGCTCGCTCGGCGAATTCGGCGCGGTGCTAGTCGTTTCGGGCAATATTATCAACAAAACGCAGACGGCAACGACGCTCGTCTACCAGGATGTCGAAAATTTCAACGTTGCCGCGGCAAATGGCGTTGCGCTCGTGCTTGCAGCGTTCTCGGCCTTGCTCCTGCTTATGATGGAATGGGCAAAAAAGCGAAAGGAAGTGCATTAAGGCATGCATATCGAGGTTCGCGGATTAAACAAATCGTTCGGCGATTTTCACGCGGTCAGCGATGTCAGCTTCGAAATTGAAAAGGGCAAGCTGATCGGCCTGCTCGGTCCGAGCGGCGGGGGCAAGACGTCGGTGCTGCGAATGCTGGCGGGTCTGGAAACGCCGACGTCCGGCGACATTCTGTTTCACGGCAAACGGGTCAACGATTTGCCGCCGCAGGAGCGGGGGATCGGGTTTGTATTTCAAAACTACGCGCTGTTCAAGCATATGACGGTGTACGACAATGTCGCTTTCGGACTCAAGGTCAAGAAGCAGCCGAAAGATCGAATCCGGGAGCGCGTCATGTCGCTGCTGGAGCTGACGGGTCTCAAAGGGTTCGAGCACCGCTACCCGCATCAGTTGTCCGGCGGCCAGCGCCAGCGGGTCGCGTTCGCGAGGGCGCTGGCCCCCGAGCCGCAGCTGCTGCTGCTCGATGAGCCGTTCGCGGCCATCGACGCCAAAATTCGGACGGAGCTTCGCACATGGCTCAAGGAATTGATCGACCGGGTCGGCATTACCTCGATTTTCGTCACCCATGACCAGGACGAGGCGATCGAGGTGGCGGACGAAATTATGATCATGAACAAAGGGCGGCTGGAGCAGAAAGGAACGCCCTGGGATATTTATAAAAACCCGGAGACGCCGTTCGTTGCAAGCTTTATCGGGGAATCGACGATCGTTCACGACATCGGCCGGATCAAAGGATTCGAGGAGGCGGCGGTCTGGGAAGGAACGACCGCTCTCATCCGGCCGGAATATATCGAGATCGGCAAGGCGGGCGAAATTCGGCTGCAGTCCGCCACGATGGAAGGGCGTGTCCGGCAGCTGCATTTCCGGGGGAGCGAATGGCTTGTCGAGGTCGACGTGAACGGCACGACGCTGAAGACGTACCGTTCTTTGGAGAAAGAGGCGTTTCATCCGGGCGAGGAAGTGAGCGTTCTGGTGCACCGGGCATATCTGTTCAACGAGCGGGACAGCTGGATGATGGAGAACAGGCTGAAGGAAGATCCGATGCCGATTCATATTTAATTTTACTTTTGCGGCGAGAAAGCGTTGTGGAATGATGATAAGGAATCGAGTGAATCGCATATTAAAGCCGGCTTTCGCCTCGCTGCCGTCATCGCCGCCGTTGCTGTCGCTCGCGGCCGTCATTCTGCTGGCGGCGCTTCTGGCGGCCGGCTGCTCGCGCGCGCCGGCGGAGAAGCAGCATGGGGCGATATCCGAAGGCGCGGCAAGCGATGGCGGTGATGTGACCCTGGTGATCGGCGCGTATTCGGTCGTGAAGGATGCGTTCGCGGAGCTGCTGCCGAAATTCAGGGACGAGTGGAAAGCGAAGACCGGACAGACGGTGTCGTTTCAGGAATCGTACGAAGCGTCGGGCACGCAGGCGCGGGCCATCGCCGGCGGCTTCGAGGCCGATGTTGCCGTGCTGGCCATGGAAGGCGACATCGACAAAGTGGCGAATGCGGGTTTGATTACGCATAATTGGCGGAATGTCCCGTATGACGGCATGATTACCCGCTCCATCGTCGTCATGGGCACGCGGGAAGGCAATCCGCTCGGCATCCGCGATTGGGAAGATCTGACCCGCAAAGGCGTCAAGGTGCTCTATCCGAACCCGAAAACGTCGGGCGGCGCGCAGTGGGATATCAATGCGATGTACGGAGCCGGGCTGAAGCGTTCCGAGGCCGAGACCGGAAGCAAGGACCCCGCCTACGCCAAAGCGTTCCTCAAGCGGATTCACGCCAACGTCGAGTCGCTCGACAAGAGCGGACGGGCCTCGATGGCCGCTTTCGAATACGGCGTAGGCGATGTGATCGTCACCTACGAGAACGAGCTGCTGGCGCGCATCAAGCAAGGCGTCCCCTACGACATCGTCGTGCCGGAGGATACGATTCTGATCGAGAATCCCGCCGCCGTCGTCGACAAAAATGTCGATAAGCACGGAACGCGCGAAGTGGCGGAGGCTTTCGTGGAGTTTTTGCGCGGAGAGGAAGCGCAGCGGATACTCGCCGATTACGGGTTCCGTCCGGTGAACGAGAAGGCGGCCGAAGAGGTCAAGGATCGCTACGTCGTGCCGGCCGGGCTGTTCGATATCGGCTATCTCGGAGGTTGGCCGGAAGTGCGCAAGACGCTCTATTCGCCGGAGGGCATCTGGTTTCAAGTATTGGCCGATCTGTAGCGCTTGCCGGCCGGCGGTCATAACGTCAAACAGGCTCCTCTTGGGAGCCTGTTTGACGTTTCCCGCCTATTCCTGTCCGAGCACGAACTTCTCGATGACGTGCCGCACGCCTTCGTCATTGTTCGAGCGGGTAACGTAATCGGCGATTTCCTTCAAGGCCGGAACGGCGTTATCCATCGCCACGCCGAGTCCGGCGGCCCGGATCATTTCGCTGTCGTTCCACGAATCGCCGATCGCGATCACCTGATCCATGCCGCAGCCGACATGTCCGGCCATAAACCGGAGGGCGTCGCCTTTCGTTCCTTCCTTATGCAGAAACTCCAGAAAATGAGGCTTCGATTTCGTCATATGCACCTTGTCGCCGACGACCGGCCCCAATTGTGCGGCGATCCGGTCAAGCTCTTCCGGGTCGTCGATGATAAGCATTTTCGTGGAAGGCTGCTGCAGCAGCTTGCCGAAATCGGGTTCCACCACATACGGGATGTTGGATAACCGCGAATAACCGCGAACTTTGTCATTGTCTTCCTTCGTATAAAGAACATCGTCGATATAGAGCTGCAGATGCAGCCCGTGCCGCTCGCAATAGCGGTTGATTTCATGCGCGGCATCCGCCGGCACGGAGCGCTCGTACAGCACACGTCCGTCGAACGGGGTTTTGACAAGCGAGCCCTGGTACGTAATGATCGGGACGTTCAGCTCGATCTGCTTCGCGACCTGGGCGGCGGAAGCGAACATGCGGCCGGTGGCAAGCGTAATCGTTACGCCTCTCTCGATCGCGTCGGCCATCGCCCGGCGGGTTCCTTCGGTAACGGTCAAATCGTCGGTCAGCAGCGTATCGTCCACGTCGATGGCAACAAGTCGGTACATGGAAGGTCAAATCTCCTCTCTGTTTTTCGCGCCGTATTCAAAGTATAAGAAAGCATGGTCTCTCTTTGATGAAGCCAGGTTGATTGTAACGAAAATCGGGACCGTCATCAAGGCGGGAGCGGATTTTGGGGCGATGGCGATTTTATGTGGCGCCTTCCGATGTAGTATAATGGTTCCATATCCGATGGACAACAAACGATGTTCGGCGTTCCGAAACGACTTCGGAACAACTGCAGAACGGTTTGTACGAAGATAGGAACGGAAAAGGCCGATTGCGCCGGCCGCCGGACGATCCGGACGATCCGGGCGAGTCCGGGGCACCGGGCGTTCCGGCGCTGACAGGGACTGGAGATGAGGGAATGCAACGAATCGGAAACGTAAGCCGCCGTCGATCTTTTCTTTGGACGGCAATCGGGATCGCGCTGGTTGCGCTCGGCTTTGTAGGGGGAAGATTGTCGCTGATCGCGCAGCATCCGATCATAGCCGAGCCGGCCTTCCGCAATCTGAGCGCCTCCTATAATGAGATCCGTGCGGATTTTTTAAAGGATACGGACCCTTCCGATCTGATCAACGGAGCGGCGGAAGGGATGGTCGCTTCGCTCGACGATCCGTATTCGCGCTTTTTGTCGAAAGAGAAAGGCAAAGCTTATGTGGAAAGCTACGAGGGCGAGTTTGTCGGGATCGGCGTGACCGTACGCCAGGAAGACGGCAAGTTCATTATCACTTCCGTTATTAAGGATGCGCCGGCGGATAAGGCCGGCTTGCGCGCCGAGGACGTCATCGTTCAATTGGAAGGCAAGCCGGTCGAGGTGAAGACGACCGAGGAGCTCGCGCAGAAGCTGCGCGGCAAAGAAGGGACCAAAGTAACGATCGGCATTAGCCGCTCCGGGCTGAGCGAACCGTTTCAGGTGACGCTTACGCGGGCGCCGATCAAGCAGGAGTCGGTTTCTTACGAGATGCGGGAAGGCGGCATCGGCGTTGTGACGGTGACGCGGTTCGCCGAGCGGACGGCGGAGGAATTCGACAAAGCGGTAGAAGCGCTGGAGAAAGACGGCATGAAGGCGCTGCTGCTCGATCTGCGCTCCAATCCGGGCGGGCTGCTTACCCCGACGATCGACATTGCAAACCGGCTCATTCCGAAAGACAAGACGATTCTGCAAGTCGTATACAAGGATGAAAAGCGGGTTATTACGTACCGCTCCAAACAAGAGAAGCCTTGGGAGCTGCCGATCGCGGTTCTGACGGACAGCCACTCGGCGAGCGCTTCGGAAGTGTTGGCGGCCGCTTTGAAGGAATCCGCCGGCGCCACCGTTATCGGCGAAACGACGTACGGCAAAGGCGTCGTTCAACGGTTCAGGCAATTTTATGACGGTTCGGTGCTCAGCCTGACGGAAGCGCAATGGCGGACGCCGAACGGACAATGGATAAATGAGAAGGGCGTCGAGCCCACTATAAAAGTATCGCTTCCCGAATACGCCTCTCTTCCGCCGCTGCCTTCGGGTACGCTGCTGAAGGAAGGATCGTACGGAGAGCATGTCAAAACGCTGCAGTCGATGCTCGAAGCGCTCGGGTATCCTGCGGACGGTACGCCCGGCTTGTTCGACGAGGCGACGAAGCGGTCGCTGGAATCGTTCCAGCGGGATGAGAAGCTGGATGTGACGGGAGAGCTGAACGACCGTACGTCCTACCGCATCGTTCAGCGTTTGAGCGAGAAGCTGAAGAAGGAAGATGCCCCGCTGCTCAAAGGCATCGAAACGTTGAAACAGCAGCTGGGAGCGCGTACCTGAGCGGCCGCAGCAGCATGCCGGCAAGCCGTTTGCCGCAATGCGCGCGAAGATTCGCGCCGGGGCGGAGGAGCGCCTCCGTCTTGCGGCCGTTTGCATTAAGGCCGGCAGGGACGGCTTCCGTATTTTTGCCGGAATGTTTGTTTTCATCCGCTTCGCCGGCGCGGCGAAGGGCCGCACACGCCATAAGCAAGGCATGCCGGACGCATATGCAATCCGGCATGCCTTGCTTTGCTTACCCCTGATCGGTCAAGACGACCGGACCGTCCTCCGTAATCGCCACCGTATGTTCGTATTGAGCGGACAGCTTGCCGTCGACCGTCCGCGCCGTCCATCCGTCGGCATCGATGAGCATGTGGTAAGTGCCTTCGTTGATCATCGGCTCGATCGTCAGCACCATGCCTTCTTTCAGCCGAAAACCTTTGCCCGGTTTGCCGATATGCGGGAAGCTGGGCTCTTCGTGTATTTCCCTGCCTATGCCGTGACCGAGCAGATCGCGCACGACGGAGAATCCGTTGGACTCGGCATGATTCTGGATGACGCTCATGACGTCGCCGATCCGGTTGCCGACGACGGCCTGGCGGATGCCGAGCTCCAGACATTCCCGCGTGACCCGCATCAGCTTCTCCGCCTGCTTGGAAATCCGGCCTACCGCGTAGGTCCAAGCGGAATCGGCGGCCCACCCGTCGAGCTGCGCCACCGTATCGATGGTGACGATATCGCCTTCCTTGAGCGGCGTCCGGTTCGGAAAACCGTGGGCGATGACGTCGTTGACCGATGCGCAGGTGGCGAACGGATAGCCTTTGTAGCCGATCGTCATCGGTATTCCTCCGCGCTCGCGGATGAAGCGTTCCATAAAGGCGTCGATTTCCAGCGTGGTGATCCCCGGCCGAATCATCGGGGCCATCGCTTTGTGACATTCGGCGACGAGCTGCCCGGCTTTTTTCATCCGTTCGATTTGTTCCGGCGTTTTTAATGTAATCAAGCTTCACATTCTCCTTTCTAAATCACGATCTTGGCTGACTTGCTCAAAAACCGTAGGCCGAAGAAAGTTTATGTCAGATCATCATACGCTACACGGGTGCGGTTTGCAACGTTGGCAACTGCAACCTAAACAAGCAGCCGGACAAGGGCTGTCCCTTGTCCGGTGCTTGTCTAACCGGCGCCAGTTTACGTTCTCTTCGGTCCGTCGGAGCGCCTTTTCTTCCGTCTCATCGTCACCGGTTCGTCGGTACGCCTTTGTCTTCCGTCTCATCGTCACCGGTCCGCCGGAGCGCCTTGTTTTCCGTCTCATCGTCACCGGTCCGTCGGAGCGCCTGTCTTCCGTCTCATCATCTCCGGTGCGTCGGTATGTTCTGCCTCAGCGTCCCCCGCCTTCCGGCAGATTGCTTTGGCGAATGCTGCAAAAGTGCAGGAATTTTGGCCCGAATAGATGACTATGGTGTGAAATCCTGCAAAAATACAGCATTTTTTTAGTGATTCTCCCATATCTGGATTGAAAGCACCAAAAAAACTGTATTATCGCAGCAATTTTCACGTTTTGGTTATTTTTCGCCCGGAAAAACTGCACTTTTGCAGCATTGTTCATTTATAAGGTGTTTATCTCCCTTTCTGATGCCGGCCTATCACGGAGCCGAAGTAAAGCATTTTCGCAAACGGTGGCAGTTCACAGCGGGAATGGCGCGAACGAAAAGGCCCTTGAGATTCGCAAACAGGTGCATGGCGGGGTTGGTGCGCCGGAATAAGGACTCGGAGATTCGCAAACAGGCGCATGGCGGGGTTGGTGCGAACGAAGAAAAACTGGAGGTTTGCAAACGGGCGCCCAGCGGGAATGGAGCGAGCGAATAAAACCTGGGGGTTCGCAATGCGGGGCGCATGGCGCGTGGGTGGCGGCTCGAGCGAATTAAGGCCCTGGCCGCCAAACTGCAGCGTCCTCAGACTGGGACGACGGAGTCGTTTCTGCTTGTCGTCTATTTCAGCGTGAAATTTCCCGAACCCGTACGCACGTATAATTGCACCTCGCCGGAGCCGAACGAGCCTTTGACGACATCGCGCTCAACCGATTCCTGCTCGTACACGAAGCCGTCCCATTGAATTCGGCCCTGACCGGAACCGCCGCGGTAATCGACGTGCAGCGATTCCGGACGTTCGGCAAGTTTGACGGTCACATTGCCGCTGCCGGTTTTAAGATCCGCATCGTGCAGCAATTCGCGGGTTTCGACGAGAATGTTTCCCGATCCGACCTTTCCTTTGATTTCGGCCTGCCCGTCAATCAGCTTCACATTGCCGCTGCCCGCGTCAAAAGCCAACGAATCGGTTTCGAGCCCATCGATCGTAATATTGCCGCTGCCGGTTTCAACGTCCACCGTATTCCATTGTTTTTCCGGAAGGGTTACGTCCAGGGTAACATTGGCGAAATTGAAGAAGAACCAGAATTTTTCGGGCATCTCCAAGCCCAGCTCAAGCGTATCGCCTTGCTGTTCGACATGAAGGTCGATATTGTCCGCATAATGGCGCCCCGCGCTTCCTTGCAAACGTACATACGCTTGTTCCGACTCGCCTTTGACAATTCGCACGTTGGCGCTGTCCGTATGGATCCGAATATGTTCAACCGCCCCCGCATCGACGGCTTTCTCGATATTCACCTCGCGCGACAGCAAGGCTCCTATGCGGTGCAGCGAAATATCGCCTCCCGACCAGACGTGATACAAGCCGGCTACTCCTGCGATTACCAAAATAATCCCAAACAATCTTCTCATCTTCCGATTTCTCCTTGCTCCGACATTTTTCTTCTTACCGAACACGCCGTCCCGATTTCTATAAAACAGTGTAGCATCAGCGCCGGTATGCCAAACACCGGCTCCCGAATGAGATTTGCACCCGTCTCAGGTCCAGGAACAAGGCTTGCCGCGTGATGGGCATTCACCTACTTCCGCTCCGATGAGCAGTATAGGTTCGAGGGAGATTCAATTCGGGAGGTGCCTGTATGGGATGCAAGTGGAATCCGGAGTTCGCACCTGCGTCGAGGATGTCGATCCGGGCGGCGGCAGGAGTGGCGTGGTTTATCGGGCAATTGTCGCAAGTGGAGGGCTGTTTCCGGTTTTGGGGCAGCTTGGGATAACCTATAGGAAGCAAAAAAACGTTGACAATCCAAAAAGCGGCTGATATGATTTGTATACCCAACTAAAAAGGTAGGAATACATGTTTATGCGACCGGACGACCGGAGTAGACAATGTGAACTTATCCGCCATTATTTTGAGAGGTGTTATTCGTGAGCGCATTTTCCTCCGCTCGTCTTTTTGTTATCATCCTTGCATTTTCGCTGGCGCTGACCGCTTGCGGATCCGCCAACGAAGAGTCCGGATCTGGCGGCGGTTCCGTGGAAATTGTGAATGTATCCTACGATCCGACCCGCGAGTTTTACGTCGAGTATAACGAAGCATTTGCAAAGCATTGGAAAGAAGAGACCGGGCAGACTGTGACCTTCAAGCAGTCGCACGGCGGCTCCGGTAAGCAAGCCCGCACGGTCATTGACGGTCTGAAGGCCGACGTTGTCACGCTGGCGCTCGGCTACGACATCGATGCGATTGCCGATGCCGGACTGATTGAACCGGATTGGCAGCAGCAGTTCGAAAACAACAGTTCGCCGTACACGTCGACGATCGTGTTCCTGGTGCGCAAGGGCAATCCGAAAGGCATCAAGGATTGGGACGATCTGATCAAACCGGACGTCGAGGTTATTACGCCGAATCCGAAGACGTCGGGCGGCGCGCGCTGGAACTATTTGGCCGCATGGGGCTATGCGCTCAAGCAGAACGGCAATGACGAAGCGAAAGCGAGAGAGTTTTTGAGCGCGCTGTTCAAGAACGTGCCGGTGCTCGATTCCGGCGCCCGCGGAGCGACGACGACGTTCGTCGAGCGCAAAATCGGAGACGTGCTGCTCGCCTGGGAGAACGAAGCGCTCCTGTCTCTTGAGGAATTCGGGGAAGACGAGTTTGAAATCGTGACGCCGTCGATCAGCATTCTCGCGGAGCCGCCGGTGGCGATCGTCGACAAGAACGTCGATGCGAGAGGTACGCGCGAAGTGGCTGAAGCCTATCTCCAATATTTGTACTCGGAAGAAGGCCAGGATCTGGCCGGGAAAAATCATTATCGTCCGACGCTGCCGGCCGTTGCCGAGAAATATGCCGATAAATTCCAAACGGTCGAGCTTCTTCAGATCGACCGGGATTTCGGCGGATGGCGCGAAGCGCAGCAGAAGCATTTTGACGATGGCGGCATCTTCGACCAAATTTATGTGCCGGGTTCATAAGGCGGCGGGGGAATAAGGGAGCTGACTTCACATGAAAGGTTCCAAATCGAAGAACGTCTTGCCCGGCTTCGGATTGTCCATGGGTTTTACGATTTTCTATCTCTGCCTGATCGTGTTGATTCCGCTTGCCGGCGTGTTCATTAAGACGGCCGGATTGTCGTGGAGCGAATTTTGGAATGCCGTTGCGAATCCCCGGGTGCTGGCGTCATATCGCGTCAGCTTCCTGACTGCGCTGTTCGCGGCGGCGGTCAATGTAGTGTTCGGACTGCTGGTCGCCTGGGTCCTTGTCCGGTATCGATTTCCGGGCAAGAAGATCGTGGACAGTCTGGTCGATTTGCCGTTTGCGCTGCCGACCGCCGTGGCCGGCGTCGCACTGACGGCGATCTATGCGCCGAACGGTTGGATCGGCCAGTATGCCGAACGACTGGGCCTTTCGATCGCCTTCACGCCGCTTGGCATTACGATCGCACTGATGTTCATCGGCCTTCCGTTCGTCGTCCGCACCGTTCAGCCGGTGCTGCAGGATTTGGAGAAGGAGGTGGAGGAGGCGGCCGTCATGCTGGGCGCATATCGCTTCCGCACATTCCGCAGCGTCATCCTGCCGGAGCTTGTGCCGGCGCTTCTGACCGGCTTCGCGCTCGCTTTCGCAAGAGGGATCGGCGAATACGGGTCGGTCGTATTCATCTCCGGCAATATGCCGATGCGAACGGAAATTGCGCCGCTGCTCATCATGACGAAGCTCGAACAGTACGATTACATGGGTGCGACCGCGATCGCTCTCGTTATGCTGGTCGTGTCGTTTCTGATGCTGCTTCTCATCAATTATTTGCAGTGGCGGGCGAATCGCCACACGACGACTTCATAAGGAGGGACGCCGATGGCAGGAGCCGTTACCGCGCATTTGTCGCCCGAATCGGCGAATCGTCCGAAGCATATTACGGAATCGGCGCCGGTAAGATGGATTTTGATCGCTGTCGCCTTACTGTTTTTGACATTCATCGTCGGCTTGCCGCTAATTACCGTATTTGTCGAAGCGTTCAAAAAAGGCGTCGGGGTTTACATCGCATCCATCACCGAGAAAGACGCATTGTCCGCCCTGCGGCTCACGCTCTTGACGGCTGCGATCGCCGTGCCGTTGAATACCGTATTCGGCATTGCCGCCGCCTGGGCGATCACGAAATTCCGGTTTCGCGGGAAAAATGCGCTGATCACGCTCATCGACTTGCCGTTCTCCGTATCTCCGGTCATTGCCGGGCTGATCTACGTGCTGCTGTTCGGCGCACACGGATTTCTCGGTCCTTGGCTGGACGAACGAAACATTCAGATCATCTTTGCGCTGCCGGGCATCGTGCTCGCGACCGTCTTCGTCACTTTCCCGTTCGTCGCCAGGGAGCTTATCCCGCTGATGCAGGCGCAGGGCGTACAGGAAGAAGAAGCGGCGGCCAGCCTCGGGGCCAAAGGATGGCAAATTTTCCGCTACGTTACGCTGCCGAACATCAAGTGGGGCCTGCTGTATGGCATCATTCTCTGCAATGCGCGGGCGATGGGCGAGTTCGGAGCGGTATCCGTCGTCTCCGGCCATATCCGCGGCGAAACGAACACGCTGCCGCTGCATGTGGAAATTTTATATAACGAATATCAATTTTCGGCGTCGTTCGCCGTTTCTTCCTTGCTGGTCTTGCTGGCCGTTGCGACGCTGATCGCGAAGGCGGTTATCGAGCGTAAATCGGCCGCGCGCCCTTACGTAGAAACGTAGAAAAAAAGACTTGACCGTGGCGCGCCGCAGTATCGGGCAACGGGGCTTCAAACAAAGTTAGGAGGCGAAAAGCATGGCAAAGGCTTTGAAAGTTGACCAAGTGATACTGGAACGGATTTTGGAGCGGGTAAACGGCTTGGAATACGGATCGGTTGTCATTACGGTTCATGACGGCAAGATCGTTCAGATCGACCGTACAGAGCGCAAGCGGTACAATGACCATGATACGCCTGCCGTCAGCACCGGGAATCAGAAGGACTTATTGTCGCTCAATTAACCGGGTTCGTCCCGTGCCGGCGATCGCGAGGCGCGTTCGCCGCCGAACGATATTCCGTGTATGACAGGCGCTTCCCCGGCGACGGCGAGAAGATGAAGCCTGGCCCGGACCATGCGGCCTGCTGTTCGCTGCCGAAGCTGTGGTCCATTGCCGAAACGGCCGTCAGGCTGCCGTTCGCCGTCATCAGGACGAAGCGGCAGCCCGTTTCCCGAACGGCCGCCGCCGGCCAGGCCGAGGCCGTCCGGCCGGAATCGCCTCCTTCGCAGCATCAGCAGCACAAATCGAAGCCCTCGTAAGTGCGGCGCGGCATTTTCGACAATCCGGCGCCGTACAGCACTCTCTTTCCGTCAACCGGCGTCCCGTATCGGGAACGTGCCGTCCAGCGGCGCAATCGGCTGGACGGCTGTTCGATCGAACCGAAAGACGATGCAGTCTATGGCCAGATCTTCAACAAGGTGCCTATCAACGCCATTTCTCATCCATCGCATATTCTCTTCTCTCGCCCCCTCCTATTCCCGAACGGATCGGCCTCCGCCGCGGCACTGCCGCGGTTCGAATTAACATCCGCCGAAATGCCCTTCGCCTTTATGGAGCGTAAACCAGTCCCTTCGGACGAATGTATGGTATGATGACAGCAAAAAAAGGTAAAGGATGTGGGAAGATGGTACAGCATGAAGGGATTCATCATGTCAGTCTGATCGTGACCGACTTGCAGAGGGCGAAGGCGTTTTATGAGGAAGTGCTCGGGTTAAAGACGATCGAGCGGCCGCCTTTCGACTTTCCGGGGGAGTGGTACGCGGTCGGCGATACCGGTCAGCAGCTGCATCTGATCGTCCATAACGGGGAAACGAAGCGTACGGGCGGAATCGATACGCGCGACGGGCACTTTGCCATACGCGTCCGCGATTTCGATGAAACGGTCGACTGGCTGCGCCGGAAAGGAATCGAGCATACGGCCAACCGGGACAGCATAACCGGGTTCGCCCAAATTTTTCTGCTCGATCCCGACCGCAACGTCATCGAGCTGAACGCGGCGAAAAAATGAAGCGACCCTGAAATACCGCGGGGCGGGGCGGCAGCAGGGAGTCGGACGGTACCCGCCGGCCGATTACCGGCGCAGCAGATGCAGACAGAAATCGAGATCGGCCCGTTCGGCGGAACAGATAAATGATCGACTGCATCCGGTCGATAATATGGATAATCTCGGGATTGTTGCTCGCCTGTACGATAAATATCGTGATATAAACAACGATGGCTTAAATAACATTGATTTTCGGAAAACGGCAAAAATGCCCGGCATTCCTCGCTATTGAGGAATGCCGGGCATTTTTTGTCGGATCTCTCTGCGCCGCCGTCAATCGATAGTCAGCACAACTTTGCCGCGGCCGTGTCCGCTCTCGACATCCCGATGGGCGTCGGCCGCCCGGTGCAAAGGATAGACGCTGCGGATATGGACCTTGAGGCTTCCCCGTTCGTGCATGGCGATCAGCTCGGCAAGCCGGGCTGCGGTTCGCTGGCTTCGGAGCCACTGTATGCCGAGCGCTTCGGCGCGGTCGTAGGCGACGATCGTGCCGATCCGGCTGCGGTCGGCGACCAGTGCGAGCGACGCGTCCACCGCATCGCCCCCGGCGGCGTCAAGCGCCGCGCTTACGCCGTCCGGCGCGAGCGCTCTGACTCTGTCGGCCAATCCTTCCCCGTAACGGACCGGGATCGCGCCGAGCAAACGAATATAGTCATGGTTCGCCTCGCTTGCCGTGCCGATGACGCTCGCTCCCCAGGCCCGGGCGAGCTGAACCGCCATCGATCCGACGCCGCCGGCGGCGGCATGGATCAGCACGGTATCGCCCGGTCCGACGCCCAGCGCCTGCAGCGCGGTATGCGCGGTCTGACCGGAGGCCGACAGCGCGCCGGCCGCTTCCCAGGCCATGCCGGGCGGCTTCCGGACGATCTGGTCGGCGCTGACCGTCACATATTCGGCGTAACAGCCGAGCGTCCGAAAGCCGAGCACCTCGTCGCCGACGGCGAAGTCGTCGACCCCGTCCCCGACCTGGTCGACAATGCCCGCGAATTCATTGCCTAATATTAGCGGGAAACGGATCTCTGCGCCGGGCGGCGTCCAACCGCCGCGCGCTGCCGTGTCCGCGGGTTGAACGCCGGCAGCTTTGACGCGGACCCGCACCTCGCCCGCCCGCACCTCGGGCGCATCGAATTCCATGACGCGCAGCGCATCGGCCGGACCGAATGCGGTGATGGCCGCCGCTTTCATTCGAATCGCCTTTTTCATTTCTCCTCAACCTTTCTCCGGCGGTTGGCCTGCCGTATGGTATGAAACCGATCGCAACCGGACCTTATGCTTCGACTTGCCGATCGCTCCGAAGCGCCAGCGTCAAAGCGACGAACCGGTCGACCGCGCGTTCGACCCGCTCTCTCTTCTTCTCGTCGGCCGGTGCGCCGTCGGGACCGAAATGGCGGAATTCTCCTCCGATCGAGATCCATTCCGGACAATTGACGCCGTGCAAATTACGCACGATGCTCTGCAGGTGAGTGAGCGAGCTGACGCCGACCGGTCCGCCCGAGGAGCTTGCGACGAGCACCGGTTTTCCCGATACGTGGCTGATCTCGATGTAATCCAATGCGTTCTTCAGCACCCCGGAGACCGATCCGTGATATTCGGGGGTCGCCAGAATCAGGCCGTCCGCCTCGCGGACCGCTTCCAGCAAAATCCGGACGTTCGGATCGGCATCTCCGGCATCGGGCGAATAGAGCGGCAGCGGCAGCCGGTGCAAGTCGATCAGCTCCGCCCGGATGTTCCGGGCCGCCAGCCTGTCGCCGATATGCCGGAGCAGAAGCGTGCTGGTGGCGTTCCGGCGGTTGCTGCCGGCAATCATCGCGATCTTGATCATTTCGTTTTCCTCCCTAACAATCTGTAATAAAGCAGCATGAGGATCACGACTAGCAGGGCGAGAACCAAATAAAGATTGCTGTATACGGGAGCGGGGGAATGAGCGCTAAGCGGATTCCATACCGCCGCCGCTCCCTGGTCGACGATTCGGCTGTACACGCCGGTGGCGACCGCTCCGCTCATAAAGTTCAGCATCGATAGAAGTCCCATGCCGACGCCGCTCTGCTCCTTCGGCACCGTTCGGGAAATCGCATTGGAAAGGGCGATTAGCATGAACGAAAGTCCCACGTTGCCGAATACAAGAAAGACGGAGACGAGAACCGGAGACACGGTTGCGAACGACGACATCAGCACGAAGCAAGTAAGCAGCGACGCGGCGGCCGTACAGAACAGAAAGGTGTTGCCTTTCGTATCCGCCATTTTGCCGCCATGTCTTCCCAGAATGGCGGTCGCGACGGCGGCCGGCACCATGACGAAGCCGACGAGCCCCGGCGCAAGACGGTTGACATCGGTCAACAGCTGCGGGCTCAAAAAGACAAGCGAATACCCGATGCCGGTGCTGAGGAAGGCGATCGCAAGTCCGGTCGAATAGCCTTTGTTCCGGAACAGCCCGGGGCGGATGAACGGTTCCGGCGCCGAACGGATGCGGATGGCGAACAAGACGAGCAGCAGACAGCCGGGAATAAAGGCCCATCCTCCTCCCGTAATCGCGATCAGCAGGAAGGCGACCGTGCCGGCCAGCAGTCCGCCGCCGAGCCAGTCGATGCGTTCTTCGCCTGCCTGGCGGCTGTCGTCCAAATTTTTGCGATAGAACGGAATAGCGATCAGCGTGAACATCGGCAGTATGAACAGCCACCGCCAATGGACGAAACTGATCGCCAGGGCGGCGGCAACGGGACCGATTTGCGCTCCCGATCGCAAGCCCTGTCATCGTGATGCCGAGGGCCCGCCCTCTTGTTTCCGCGGGGAAATACTTGACCGGAATAATAGAAGCCGTCGCCGGAATGACCGCTGCGCCGGCCGCCTGCAGAATCCGTCCGAGCAGCACCGACCAATACGCCTGGGCGGCCAGTCCGACGACCGATCCGAGGGCGAATACGGCAAGCCCGACCGCGACGAGATGTTTTAGTTTGTAAATGTCTGCCAGTTTCCCGTATATGACCGTTCCGATCGCATAGATGAGCAGATAGGCCGACGTGACCCAACTGACCTGCGAGACCGACAGCGCGAATTCGGTCCGAATTTCGGGCAGCGCAATATTGAACATCGTCGCGTTCATGACCGATATGACAAGCGTGAAAGCCAGAATAAGGAGCAGCTTTTCACGATTCGGCTTTTCTGCCGCAACTTCCATGACACTTCTCTCTCCTTTGTCTCTGAATCGTTAACGCGAAATAACGTGACTTTGCTGGCTTTATTGTATAATGGACTGTAAATAAACAAAAATATATTTTCAATCATATGTTATATATACCGGAGTATATAAGCGAAGGAGAGAACGAGATGGAACTGCTGCAGCTGCAATATTTTCGAACGGTAGCCCGGTTGGAGCATATCACGAAAGCGGCCCAGGAGCTGCGGATCGCACAGCCCGCGCTCAGCAAGACGATCGCCAGACTGGAGGAAGATATCGGGGTGCCGCTGTTCGACCGGCACGGCAGGCAAATACGGCTTAATTCGTACGGCAAGGCGTTTCTGGAACGGGTGGAAGCGGCGCTCATGCTGCTGGAAGAGGGGCGAAAAGAAGTATCCGAGCTTGCCGGACTGGAGCATGGCGGCATCCATCTGGCGACGTCGACACTGGATCGGCTGGCGGAACCGATCGGAAAATTTCTGGCTCTTCATCCGAAAGTGCAGTTCCGGATTACCCAGGCTTCCTTGAAGGAAATGGCGCAGCTTGTCGAAACGGGCGAGGTCGACCTGTGCTTTACGCCGCTGCCGACGGACCGGACCGGAATTCAGACTGAACTTCGCGCGATAGCTGTGCTGAGCGAGGAGGTGTACCTGGCCGTTCCGCCCGACCATCGGCTGGCGAAGCGGAAAAGCATCCGGCTAAGCGAGGTCGCGAGCGAGCGGTTTATCGGGTACAAGGAAGGGATTCCGTTTCAGCAGATGAACGAAGCTTTTTTCCGGGCGGCCGGTTTTACACCCAATTTTGTCTGCCGGGTAGACGAACCTTCGGCCATCTCCAGCCTTATCCAGGCGGGACTGGGCGTTGGGCTTGTCGGCAATTACGCAGATCCGAACAATTCTTTGCCTATACTGCGCATCGAGCAGCCGGTCTGCCGCCGGCATTTTCATCTCGTGTGGCATGAACGGCGGTATCTTTCTGTTGCCGCACGCCAATTCAGGGATTTTGTGGTACAGTATTTTAGGGAACGGAAGGAGACCCGTCAAATGGAATCGGAGGCGAAATCAGTTGAACGAGCAATGGTTTGACCCGCATGCCGGGTACTGCAAAATTCATGCGTTCGATCTCAATACGCGGGATCGCGTGCCGCTCGGCATTCCCGAATCGAATCCGGCGGACAGCTTCCTGATCAGCGTGTATGACGGCAGCGGGGTTCGCCATGTGCTGCTCGATGCGGGGAAGAAGGGACAGGCGGCGAGCGTCATTATCCCTTATCTGAAGGCGAACGGCATTCGCACGATCGACCGGCTCATTCTGTCCCATCCGCATAATGATCATTTTGGCGGCATGATCGATCTGCTGCGGGATCCGGCGTTGACGGTCCGGGAGTTTCTGTACTCGCCGATCTCCGAGTCGGCGATGGCGCATTGCGATTTGGGGGAACCGAACATCGCGTTATGGAACGAGCTGCAGGAGCTTATGCGGGCATGCGGCCAGAACGTGACGCGGATCGGAGAATCGCATATCGGCAGCACGATTCGCATTAACGACGATCTTGGCTTCGATGTCATTGCCGTGCCGGACGAGTCGTTCGTGCAAGAGGGCGCGCGGGTCAACCTGAACAACCTGAATCTGGTTCTCAAGATGAAGTACAGGCGGTTTACCGCGCTTTTTCCCGGCGATTGCGGAGCGGTGCAAGCGGAATCGATTATGCGTTCCGGCCAGTACGGGAAAGTAAAAAACGTCTTTTTGCTGAAAGCGGCGCATCATGGCGGCAACGAATCGACGACGCCGGAGTTCGTCGCAGCCTGCAACCCGCAAATCGTCATCATTCCCTGCAATTCGCTTATCGCGGAAGAACGTCCGGCCTTTATCCGAAATTTGCATGAATTCGGCCGCCGCGGTGCCAAAGTGTACAGATGCGACCATTACCGAGACATCGATATTGCCACTGACGGCAGGACCGTGCAATGCCTGGGACGGACGGATACTTTTGTCGAGCATACCGTATTTCGTCTCCATTGAGAGGGGCGGTTCACGGTTTTCGGTCGGACGGCCGGATGTTCGATGGCCGCGAAGTCTGTTATGCTGCATGGGCAAGGACGCCTGCATAATTTTCGTAACGTAAGAGGGTGAACGGAAATGAAGACGGTTACCGTATACGACATTGCCAGGGAAGCCAACGTCTCGGTCGCGACGGTATCGCGCGTGCTCAACAACACGGCGCCGGTCAAGAAAGCGACCCGGGACCGGATCATGGAGCTGATTCACAAGCACCAGTTTCAGCCGAACGCGCTGGCCAGAAGTTTGCTCAAGAAGGAAACGGGCATGATCGGCATTATACTGCCGGACATTACGAATCCGTTCTTCCCCGCGGTACTTGCCGGCGTAGAACAGGAGGCGAGGAGCAGAGGATACACGTTCTTCCTGTGCGATACGGTTTCCACGAACCGCGATTCCGCGGACCAGTACGTGCGCGAATCCCAATATTTGAGCCTCCTTATGGAGAAGCAGGTCGACGGCATTATTATGATCGGGGGGCGCATCAATCTGGCCCGGCCGGACAAGGAAATGGTTCAGGAGGTGGTGGAAGCGGGGAAGCGGGTGCCGATTTTGCTCCTTAACGGCAATTTGCCCGGTGGCGGATTGTATCGCATTTACACCGACGAAACGGAAGGGGCGGAACTGGCGACGCAGCATCTGATCGAGCTCGGTCACCGGGACATCGCGTTCGTCGGGGGGTATCGGCACATGTCGAATACAATCCAGCGTCAGCAAGGCTTCACGAAAACGATGCGCAGGCACGGCCTGCAGATCCGCCGGGAATGGATATTGGACGGCGGATTCTCGGTAGAAAGCGGCAAGGCGTTGATGGAGCGGCTTCTTCGCGGCTCCGAACGGCCGACGGCGGTTTTTTGCGCCAACGACCTGGTGGCGATCGGCGCATTGAAGACGGCCCATAAATCCGGGCTCAGGGTGCCGGAGGATCTGTCGCTCGTCGGCTTCGACGATATTCCGTACGCCTCGAACAGCATTCCGGAGCTTACGAGCGTTTCGCTAAAATGCCACGAGCTTGGCCGGACGTCGGCGGAGCTGCTGCACCGTCTCATTACCCGGGACAAAGTGAAAAAGAATACGAAATTAAGGCCGGAACTGATCGTCAGGGAATCGACCGCTCAGCCCGGAAATCGGAGGTGAAACGAAATTTTTTCCAAACTCATTGACAACGTTTTCACTGTCAAATAAAATCAAGTTACATCGAGGCGGAGCACAATTGCGGAACAAAATGAAACCCGTTTCATTCATGTTAATGAAACCCGTTACATACACAATTATGAAATGGGTTTCATCGGTAGCGCCCAACAAGCGGATTGGGAGGGAGCGATTTGAGCAAGGCTGTCGAAGGAAGAATGAACGTGCGGTTTGAAACGGATGCCGTCCGGATCGGCGGCGAGCCCCTGATTTTGCTATGCGCCTCGCTGTTCTATTTCCGTATCCCGAGGCTGCTCTGGAAAGAACGGATGGAACAGTTGAAAGCGATCGGCTACAACAGTATCGATGTGTATTTTCCATGGAATTACCACGAGCTGCGGGAAGGAGAGTGGGATTTTGAGGGCGAGCGGGACGCGGACGCTTTTTTGAAGCTCGCGGCCGAGACGGGACTGTGGGTGGTGGCCAGACCCGGACCGTACATCTGCTCCGAATGGGACGGAGGCGGATTGCCCGCCTATCTGCTTGCCCGGCCGAATCTCCGTCTGCGTGACAACGACGCCTGCTTTTTGCGCGACGTATCCCGGTGGTTCGACCGGATTATGCCGATTCTGAAGGCGAACCAGGCGGGAGAAGGGGGAACGGTGATCGCCGTTCAACTGGATAACGAGCTCGACTTTTACGGTTGCGGGGACCCGCGCGGATATATGTCCGCCTTGCGGGACATGGCGCTCGAACGCGGCATTACCGTACCGCTTTTCGCCTGCGCGGGCCAGGGCGGGATCGTCCAGGCGACCGGGCTGGCGGACGGGGTTATGCCGACATGCAATTTTTACCCGGATAATCGCGATCCCGAGCTGGAGGCGAAGGTGCTTCATTACCGGGCGTTGCTGGAAGAACGGGGATATCCGCTGCTCGTAACGGAAACGAACCGGTCGCACACGCTGCTCCGGCGCCTCCTATCCTGCGGCGTGAAGCTGTTAGGTCCGTATTTGCAAGTGTCCGGCACCGATTTCGGCTTTACGAACGCGACGAACAATTGGGGCCGGCCGCTCGCCTTCCTGACAAGCGACTACGACTTCGGGGGCATGATTTCGCCCGAAGGGCATATCCGGGAGGAAGCTTACGAGGGGAGACTGCTGAGCCGGCTGATCGCGGCTTACGGCGCTCCGCTTGCGCGGGCGGCTGCGGCCGGCGTCCGGCCGGCGCTGGCCGGGCAAGCCGTCGGCGTCGCCGGTCCGGCGGTGCTGAAGCTGCACGGCGGCGGGAGCCTCCTGTTCTTGTCGAACTTGACCGATGACGACAAGACCGTAACGGCAGCGGTGCCGGGGGCGGAAGAAGCGGGCTGCGAACCGGCCACAATTACGATTCCGGCGGGGAAGTCGGTCGCGTTGCCGTACGGCGTGCCGCTCTCCATCTGGGGGTTCGCGGGAACGATCGTAAGCTCGACGGCCGAACTGCACATGGCCGTTACCGGAACAGAAGGCGCGGCGCTCGCCTTCCATGCCGAAGGCGAAGGAACGGTCGTGCTGCGCCTGGAGGAGCCGGCCGTAATTGCGGCGGAGCATGCATCCGCCATCCGGCGGGACGGCGACGTGGTCGTAACGTTCGATTCCGGCCGGGAGGCGCGCTGCCTTATCCGGTTTCAGGACGGCCGGTTGCTCAGGCTCATCATGACAAATAGAATGAAAGCGCTCTATATGGATGAATTAGAAGAGGATGGGCCGGTCCGTCTAGTCAAGCCTCCGCAGCGTTCGAATGCGGCGGAACAGGCGGTGCAGGAATGGAGGCGCTGCGATGTCCCGCCCGCGCTGCCGACAGCCGGCCCGGACGGCTGTAAAAAGCTGGCGTCGCCCTCATGGCTGGAGACGGAAGGCATATACAGGGGCTATGCATGGTATGGGGCGACGGTGCCGTCCCGCCCGGGCACGCCGCCGGTGAAAGGCGTGCTGATCCGCCGGGGCAGCGATGTCATCTCGCTGTATGCGGACGGCCGTTACGCCGGAACCGTCGTACCCGGCGGGAGCAGCCGCTATGTGCCGCTCGCTGCGGAAGCGCCGGTCGAACGTCTTGCGGCCCGCACCGAAATATGGGGTCATTCGAACTTCGACGATATCCGCCTTCCCGGCTTGCGGCTGTCGGCCATGAAAGGAATGAAAGGGATGGCGGCCATTACGGACGTTCGCAACGTGTCGGGCAACTGGCAGGTGCGGCGGACAGCCGGCCCTGCCGGTCAAGCGGAGCCGGAGGACGGCATCGACAGCGGCCTGCTGCCGGTCGTCTCGTTCGGAGGCTGGCTGTCGGCGGACCATCCCGCTCGCGAATGCTACAGCCGCACGGTTCCGACATCGGAAGCCGCCGATTCCTGGACGCTGCACTTCGATGGGCTGCAATCGCTCGTTCGCTTGTATGTGAACGGCCGGGATGCCGGCGAGGTGAATCCGTTCGATCCTTATGTCGAGATTACGCCCTATGTCGTCCCGGGCCAGCCTGTGAAGCTGACCGTTTACGCCGAGAGGATGCTCGGTCTGTCCGCCGGAAAGGTGCTGCTGTACGAAGGGGTGGAGGCGGCGGATTGGACGCTCGGCGCGGCCGGAGAACGGGAACTGCTGGCGCAGGCGGCGGATGTGAGGGACAGAGCCTCGCAGACGGAGTTCCCGCTTGAGCTCGAACCGGGCGGCACGGCCTGGCTGTACGGCACATGCGATAATTCCGCGGGCGGGAAAGGGTGGCGCGTCCGTGTCGACGGCAGCGGCCTGAAGCTGACCGTCTGGATGGAAGGGCGCATCGTCGGCCGCATATGGACGCCTGGCGGCGACGCAAGGCCGATCATGACCGGGGGAAGTCCGGATACGTTCTATCTGCCGGGCGTATGGTTCCGGGATCGCCGCGCGGAGCTTTGCCTGTGGCTGGAGGCGGTGGACCGCAGCCGTCCCGGACGGCTGAACGCGTTAACGTTCGTTTCGGTATGACAATAGTGAAATCGCAATGGCGAGCAAGGAGGGATGAGATGGACACGGCTGTAAAGGCGTCGTTCGGGACGGAACGGCCGGGAACGGCGAAAGCCGGGCGGCGGCGGTTTCGGAACAATCGGACGCTTCTCTTGATGTGTTTGCCGGCGATCGTTTTTTTCGTCATCTTCGCTTATTTGCCGATGCCCGGCTTGTATCTGGCTTTCATTCAATACAACTATTCCGACGGCATATTCAAAAGTCCGTTTGTCGGCTTCGACAATTTTCGTTTTCTCGTCATGAACGGCGATCTGTGGAGACTGACGTTCAACACCGTCGCCTACAATCTGGCTTTCATTCTGCTTGGCAATTTCCTGCAAATTTTTGTCGCCGTCCTGCTTAACGAGCTGCGCCGAAAATGGTTCAAAAAAATATCGCAGACGATCATGTTTCTCCCCCATTTCATTTCGGCCGTTCTGATCGGCCTGATCGCTTACAACTTCCTCAGCTACGACTACGGCTATTTGAACAGCGTGCTGCAATCGCTGGGGCTCGAGCCTGTCAAGACGTATTCCAACCCGACCATTTGGCCTTTCATCATCGTCCTCACCTACCTGTGGCAGTCGACCGGTTACGGGTCCATCATCTACTTCGCAGCCATTATGGGACTTGACAACGAAATTATCGAGGCGTCGGAGATCGACGGGGCGAACGCCTTCCAGCGCATCCTCTACATTATCCTGCCATGGCTGAAGCCGACGTTCATCATTCTGCTGCTGTTCTCGCTCGGCGGCATTTTAAAGGGCAATTTCGGCCTGTTCTTCAACCTCGTCGGCGCGAACAACACCGCGCTGTATGCGACGACCGACATTATCGAGACTTATGTGTTCCGGTCGCTCATGACGAACTTCAACTTCTCGATCGGCAGCGCCGTCAGCCTCTATCAGTCGGTATTCGGATTTGTCGTCGTCGTGACGGCCAACTGGCTGGTGAAGAAGCTTTCGCCGGAAAACTCGTTATTCTAGGAGGTAACGGTGATGGACAATACGATGGATCATCGCAGCATCCGTACGGATATGAGCGGCAAGATTGTCAGAATTTTCGCTTATTTGTTCATCGGCGCGTTCGCCTTGTGCTGCCTGCTGCCCTTCCTGCTCGTCATCGGCACTTCGCTGACGTCGGAAGGCGCGATCAAGAAGTACGGGTTCAACTTCTGGCCGCGCGAGTTCAGCACGTTCGCCTACAAGATCGTCTTCGAGAATCCCGATCTCATTATCGGTTCCTATCTGGTCACGATAGGCATCACTGTGGTAGGGACGGCCGTCGGCCTGTTCCTCGTCGCGATGACGGGCTACGCGCTGCAGCGGCCGGATTTCGGCTACCGGAACGGCATCTCCTTTTTCATCTACTTCACGACGCTGTTTTCCGGCGGGCTCGTCCCGTTCTATCTGCTGATAACGCAGTATTTGAGCCTGAAAGACAATTACCTGGCCGTCCTGCTGCCCGGTCTGATGAGTCCGTTTCTGATCATTATGATGAAAAGCTTCGTCCGCTCCATCCCGCATGCGATCACCGAATCGGCCAAGATGGACGGGGCGGGAGACTTCACCATCTTCGTCCGGCTCATTCTGCCGATGACGACGCCGGCGCTGGCGACGATCGGGCTGTTCATCGCGCTCGGCTATTGGAACGAATGGTACAATTCAATGCTCTTTCTGTCTGCGGATATGCAGTACCGTCCGCTGCAGCTGTTTCTGTACAACGTCGTCACAAGCGCGGATTTCGTCCGCAACTCGGCGGCCGCTTCCAACGTCGAGCTGCGGGACGTGCCGCTCGAATCGATGAAAATGGCGACTGCCGTCGTGGCGACGGGACCGGTCATTCTGTTCTACCCGTTCGTGCAGCGCTATTTCATCAAAGGGATTACGGTCGGCGCGGTAAAGGGCTGATGGGTTGCGGCCGGTTGTTTGGGCCGTTTCACATAAGGGCGTGTGCCCGATCGACGATTTTATTTTAAGGGGAGATGAACATGGAAAAGGGGAAGAAGCTGTCCGCACTGCTGCTCGCCATTGCGCTGCTGTTCGGACTGGCCGCCTGCTCGGGAAGCGGCGGCGGGAATGCGGGGACCGAAAGCACAGGCGGGACGAAACCGGCGGGTACGAGCAGCGAAGGGAACGATCAGGCGGCCGATACGTCCAAGTTTGTCAAAATCAGCTACGTCGTGCTGGGCGACAAGCCGAAAAACGGCCAGTTCGAGAAGGTGCTGGCCGAAGTGAACAAGCGGATGAAAGAAAAGATCAATGCGGAGCTGGAATGGAAATGGGTCGAATGGGCCGATTGGCAGACGAAGTACAACCTGCTGCTCGCTTCCGGCGAGCCGATCGATCTGATCACTATCGGAACGGATTGGCTCGACACGTGGGGCAATGCGCAGCGGGGCGCGTTCAAGCCGCTTGACGAGCTGCTGCCGAAGTATGCGCCGCAAACGTGGAAAGAGATTCCGGAAGAGGATTGGGCGGAAAGCAAATATAAAGGCCAAATTGTGCTCATTCCCGAAAACGACTATACGCAATGGGTCAACCACGGATTTTTTTACCGCGGAGATTGGGCCAAGGAAGCGGGCATTACGGAACCGATCAAAGATTGGGAAGGCATCGGAAAATATCTTCAGTTCATCAAGGACACCAAGCCGGACGTCATCCCGTGGGACGCCGTGGCCAGCACCAGCATCTGGGGCGGCTTCGTGCAATCGTATACGGATATGCTGGAGCTGCCGATGTCGACGGGCTATTTGCCGGTGTTCGCGGCCAAGTCGTACGACGAGAAGTATACGGCGGCAAGTCCGGTATTCGAGGACACCTTCGTGAAGTTCGCTGAGATGATGAAGGAGTGGGCGGACAAAGGCTACTGGCGCGAGGACGTGCTGAACAACAAGAACGATACGCGCGCGTCGCTCCGCGCCGGCTTGACGGGGATGGACCAGCATCATACGCAGACGTTCAGCGGACTGCGGGTGACGATGGACAGAGACCAGCCCGGCTCGGAGCTGCAGATGTTCCCGTTCGCCCGCACGCGGGGCAACAATTTGCTGGAGCTGTCCATCACGCACGGCGGCACGTCGGTCGGCGCGCGCAGCAAAAACCCGGAACGGGCGCTGATGGCGTACGATCTGATCCGCAACGACGAAGAAATTTACCATTTGATCAATTACGGCATCGAGGGCGTCCAGTATGAAGTGAAGGACGGCAAGCGCGTTCAGCCGGAAGGCTACGACGAAACGCGAGACTCGTTCTACTCCAACTTCTGGGGCGGACGCGTCGACAAGTTCGAAATTCCGAGCGTCAATACGTGGGATCAAATCGAGGAGACGCTGTACGCCGAATACGACAAAATCAAGAAGCCTTATCCGTACGGCCAGTTCGTCTTCGACAAGACGCCGGTGGAAGCCGAGCTGACCGCCATTACGCAAGTAACGGGCGAGATGGGGCCGGCCATTACCTACGGCAAAGCCGGCGATCCGGCCAAGGCGGTGGAAGAGTTCCGCAACAAGCTGAAGACCGCCGGGTACGAGAAGGTGCTCGCGGAGCTTCAGCGCCAACTGGACGAATTTAAAGCGTTGATGGAAGGCTGAATAAGAAGGGACGCCCCTCAAGTGTCGCTCCGCTTGTGGGGCGTTTTTTCTTTTTGCGGCCGAATGCCGTTTGACACGGCTGGCTGCATTGTCTTACAATGCAGCCAACGGCCATTCTATTTTGCATTACAAGGTAGGTGTCTTATGAATGATCGGTCACAAATGCTGAAAGGCACTTTGGAGGGGTGCATTTTGCAAATCATCGGCAGCAGCGAAACGTACGGTTATGAAATATCGGAGAAGCTGAAAGCGAACGGTTTTCCCGACATCTCGGAGGGGACGATCTATCCCTTGCTGATGCGGCTGGAGAGGAACGGCCTTATTGCCGCCACTTACCGGCAATCGCCGTTCGGCCCGCGCCGCAAATATTTCCGCCTGACGGAAGCGGGCAAACGGGAGCTGGACTCGTTCTGGGAAAGATGGGTCGCATTGGAGAGCGCGGTCCGCAGTCTTTTTGCAGCGAAGGGGGACGGGCGCGAATGAGCGCCAATATTCGGCGGCTGAGGCCGGCGTTTTGCGATGAAAGGGCATTGAACGCTCGCGGCGGCCGGAGCCGACTTGACCATATTCGTTCTGCTCATGAACCGTATGGATTCAATCGATCTGATGAACGTTCATACCGGGTTCCTCGCGGCCGTCATTGCGGCATTGCTCGTCATGCGGCAGGCGGGCGAGGTGGCCGGTTGTCAGCCGGGATTGACGCAGCTTGTCCGTTTCGACAGTCCGGGACTTCAGACGTTCCGGGCTGTCGCTTGTTTATCCGTGAAAAAGTTCGAAGGAGTGATTCGATTGAGGATGAACTGGTATTACCGCATGATGCTTTCCTATACGCCGATCTTTTTTGTCGCCGTTTCGTCGCTTATTATCGTGTTTTTTACCATGCTGAACAATGCTTCGGAAAAAAATATATCGAGACGAATCAGGCGATCGTCGAGCAGATTATGCGGAATACGGATGCCAACCTGAAGCTGATCGAACGGAACGTCGTCAGCGAGATGCAGTCGGACAAGACGCTGCAGTCCTTTTTCACGGACGAACCGAAGACGCTGTACGATTTCTTCCTTATCCAAAAGAAGCTGGTCGAGCTCAAGGCGTCCCTGCCGTTTTTCAGTTCGGTCTATCTGTACGATGCGGCGGCCGGAAAAGTGCTGACCGATTCGGACGTGTTCACGCTCGATTCGTTCGGCGACCGCTCGTTTATCGAGGCGTTCAATCGGGGACCCGTTCCGTACGGATGGACGAAACCGAGAGCGTACGGCCAATCCCAGCTGGACCGGAACAAGCAGCCGGTCGTTTCGCTCGTCAAGCTCTATCCGTTCGCTTCGGAGAAGCGGGGGGCGGTCGTCGTCAATGTCTACGTCAGCTCGCTCTTTCACTTCATCCGTGAATTGAACGAAAATGAAAGCGGTTCCGTAGGCATTATGGATGAAAACATGCATCCCTTTTTTTCGTCCGCGCAGCCGGACGAGGCCGGACCGATCGCGGTTCGGTCCGAATATACCGGATGGAATTATTACGCCGACAGCGTTCTCTCCGGCAATTTTTCTGTCGTGTCGCTATTATCCGATATATGGGCAGCGGTCATCTTCGTCATTATTTTGGCAACCGTGGCCTGGTTCACGTTGATTACCCACATCCACTACAAGCCGATCCAGATGATGGCGGACAAAATTAAAAATTACACGGCGCGCAAAAGCGGGGAACTCGGCATCAAAAGCCTGCCGAATGAGCTGGCATTCATCGACACGGCGATCGATCAGCTGCTCCAAAGTTCGATGGATTACGAAAACCTGCATAAGCAGGACAGGCTCTTGCGCCAACGGACATTGTTTATGGAGCTGCTCTCCGGACTCCGCGTGATGACGCAGGAAGAGTGGGAGAAGCAGATGGAGGCATGGGAGATGCCCTATCGTTACGAGCGGCTTGGCATCGTGATGATCGAAATTGACGAATACGGCGCGTTTGCCGCGCAATACAAGCCGGGCGACCAATATTTACTGAAATTTCTGATCGAGACCGCCTATGGGGAAATGGCGCAAAAACGGGGCGTGCACGTCTGGCATTCATGGACCGAGCCCCACCGGTTAAGCATCGTTCACCATCTTGGCGAGGAAGAGGCTTCTTCCGGCGATACGCTGCCGCGCCTTGCCGAAGAATTCCGCGCCTGGATCAACGACAATCTGGACATCACCGTCTCGGCGGGCATAAGCGAGGAATTCCGCTCGATCGAGGCAATCGCCTCGTTCCATCGCCAGGCGGCGAAGCATTTGTCGTACAAAGCGGTGTTCGGCGTCAATGTCGTCATTGACAGCCAGATCGCAGAGACCAAATTGCCGGGCGGAACCTACCGGTATTTCGAGCCGCTGACGGAGATGATCCGTTTCTACAAGCTGAACAACGGACAGTGGCAGGACAAGCTGCGGGACATATTCGGCGAATTGAAACGGGTGCTACTCACCCGGAACGATCTGGCGAGGCTGACGAATGACCTGATCCGCGAATTGGAGACGGCCATGCGGATGCTGCCGGCCGGCATTCAGCGGCTATGGACTGCCGAATACCGGCATCAGTTCGAACAGGCGGCCCGGCATGCCGAGACGGTCGAAGAGCTGCAGGATCGATTGCACGCGGTCATGAACAAACTGGCCCGCGATATGGAGCGCGAACGGATAAACCGCGACAGCCATGCCGTCGCCGACCGGATTAAAGCCTATATCGATCTTCATTATGCCGATCCGGACTTGTCCCTGATTCAGGTCAGCGACCATTACAAGCTGAGCCCGCGCGTCGTCAGCCATCTGTTCAAGGAAGCGACCGGGGAGAAGTTTATGGATTATGTGCTCAAAGTACGCTTCGGGCATGCCAGGCGGCTGCTGCTCGAAACCGACGAACCGATCCAGAGCATTGCCGAACAGGTAGGCTATCTTCACGTCATTTCCTTTCATCGCGCGTTCAAAAAAATGTTCGGCGTTCCGCCCGGAGAATACCGGAACATGCACCGGTCCCGAGAAGGGTAGGAAGGGGAAGCCGAATTTCCATGCCGGCACCGGCATTTCCGGGCTTGCCGTCGTTTCGGTTAAGTCCGTCATTTCGGTTAATCGCCCGTGCGGCGCCGAATTTTCATGCGTGTTAATCCCCGGATAAATGACAATTTGCGGTTTGACGCCGGGATGATACATTGTTGCCAAGAGCGCTCGGATTCGAAACACGAAGGGAGGACGAATATGGCAATTGCTGCGGGCGGCAAGCCTCGTGAGGCTATACGCCGGCGAAGCGCATGGCTGTATCGCGATTGGCAGCTTTATGTGCTGGTTTTGTTGCCGCTGCTTTATTTTTTCGTGTTCAAATACGGACCGATGTTCGGCATCATCATTGCATTCAAGGACTACAACATTTTTCAGGGCATATGGGCGAGCCCCTGGATCGGGTTTGAGACGTTTCGGGAAATCTTTGCGATGGACGCGTTCTACAACGCGCTTCGCAACACGTTCGTCTTGAATTTGCTCGACCTGCTCATCGGTTTTCCCATTCCGATCATTCTGGCCATATTGCTGAACGAGCTGCGCATTCAATGGTTCAAAAAGGGCGTTCAGACGATCCTGTATTTGCCCCACTTCATTTCCTGGGTAATTATCGGGGGGATGGCGCTGCAGCTGCTTGCGACCAACACCGGCATCGTCAACAACGTGCTCCGGTCTTTCGGTTTGAAAGCGATTCCTTTTTTGACGGAGCCGCTGTATTGGATCGGCACCTATCTGGGAATCGGCATATGGCAGAGCGCCGGCTGGGGAACCATTATCTATTTGGCCGCCTTGACAGGCATCAACAAAGATTTGTACGAGGCCGCCGAGGTCGACGGAGCCGGACGTCTGCGCAAAATTTGGCATATTACGCTGCCGGGGATGAAGCCCACCATTATCATCCTGCTCATTATCAATATCGGCCATATGGCGAGCATCGGCTTCGACCGTCCGTATGTGCTGAGCAATCCGCATGTAACCGATGTTTCCGAAGTGATCAGCACCTATGTGTACAAAATCGGCATTCAATCGGCCCGCTACACGATCGCAACCGCAATCGGCCTGTTTCAGGCCGTGGTCGGTCTGATCTTTCTGCTGTCGGCAGATTATATTTCAAGAAAAATCAACGATCAGGGCATCTGGTGAAGGAGGGCTGGCCATGAAAAGAAACGCAAGCGGGAAGATCGCGGACATCGCCATCGTCGCGGCAATCTCCATTGCCGGCGTGCTCTGTCTTGTTCCCATGCTGCACATCTTCGCGCTGTCGCTCAGCTCGAACGGACCTATTATGGCGGGGAAAGTGACGATTTTCCCGGTGGACATCGATTTGACGGCCTACATGACCGTATTCGTAAACTCGTATCGCCAAGGCAATTTAGCCTATCATGCCCGCCCCTCCATGTAAAGCCTTCCCGAGTTACTTTGGCTTTTTGGTTCAAATTCATTTACACAAAATAATTTACATTCCCGACAAAGGCTCCAAAATGGTCATACAGCTTCCGCTTACGCTTGCGGTTTCAAGAGGGCTGACGGTGCATGTTTTGAACGAAACGTACATCATTCCCATCGACAACATTTCCGAGACGGTAAAAATTCACCCGAGTGAGATCCATGAATTCAATCGCAAGTATTTCGTACACCTCAGAGGGGATGTCATTGGCATTGAATGGCTGAGCAAGTTGTTCATGCTCGGCGAAAGAACGATGAACGATGAAGAATTAAATACGGTTATTATCTCCAATGGGTCGGAAAAATTCGGTATTGTCGTGGACAAGCTCATCAATGAACAGGAATTTGTCATGAAAACGTTGGACGGGCACCTGTCGGGCATACCCGGCATTTCCGGTTCCACCTTGCTGGGCGACGGACAGGTCGTATTAATTGTGAACCCGCTAGAGATCATCCAGCTTGCCAAAAACCAGCCTTGAAAGTCACCAAATAACGCATTGCTCTACGCAAATGTTTGCGTACTTGCGCAACTGCTCGATAAACAACCGCCGAGTAACTCTTCAGCGGTTGTTTCTTTATTGCGGCATAAACCGAATTTGCATTTATGAATTCAAAATGATAAAAAAGTATTGTAATAAAATTTTATAGAATAGAAATATATCGATTTTTAATTTTACAATCAGAGGTACTTGTAAAATATCACCATTGCGTATACGATTTAGTTGCGCAAAATACTAGACGGGTAGGTAACGGCCAATGGCGATAAACGATAATGTGTTGATCAAGATTCGGGACCGGAAAGACAGTCTGACGCCTGTCGAGCGTATGGTCGCGGAATATATACTGGCGAACAAAGAGGAAATTCCGCATCTTTCCATCAAGAGCCTGGCCAAGGCAAGCAAGACGAGCGACGCCTCCGTGCTTCGCTTCTGCAAGACGATGGGCTACAATGGCTATCGAAGCTTTATCGTCAGCATTTCCGCCTCGTTAGGTTCCATGGACGAAGAGTCGGGCGATCAGCATACCGATATTCAGCCGGGCGACGATCTGCAGACGATTATTGCCAACATTAGCCGCAACAATATCAAATCGATCGAGGATACGCTCAGCGTCATCGACCGCGACGCGATATCGAAAGCGATACAGGTGCTGCGCACCAGCAAGCGCATCGTATTTTTCGGAATCGGCGCCTCCGGTCTTGTCTGCCAGGATGCGGAGCAGAAATTTACGCGCATTAATAAAATTTGCCACGCCTACGTCGACGGACATAGCCAGCTGACAGCCGCGACGCTGTTGTCGAAGGGCGATGTCGCCATTTTTATTTCCAACTCCGGCGAGACCGTGGAAATATTGGAGACGCTGGACATTGCCAAAAGGAATGGCGCGCATATTATTGCGATTACGAAGTACAACAAGAGCGAACTGTCCGAACGCGCGGATATTTTGCTCAGCATTTCTACGCCGGAGATCTCGCTCCGCAGCGGCGCAATGGGGTCGCGCATCGCCATGCTGACGGTCATCGACATCCTGTTCGCAGGCGTTGCCAGCGCTGATTATCAGCAGGTCAAGAAGTATTTGTCCAAGACCCATAACATCGTTGCGAGCAAGCGGCGGAAGTGACCTCGTGGTTGTTTGGCGATATAGCAGCTTGCAGGTTTTGTAGTTTGCAGTTTGTAGTATTGCAGGTTGGTGCAGTTTGCGGTTTTGCAGTTTGCAGTTTGTAGTTTGTAGTTTGTAGTTTGCAGTTTGCAGTTTGTAGTTTTGTGTAGCTGTGTAGTTTGGTGTATCTTTGTAGTTTGGTGTAGGTTTGTAGTTTGTAGGTTGCAGGTTTTGCAGTATGGTGCGGTTTGCGGTTTTGAGATTTGCGCGAGAGTTTTGTGCAGTTTTTAGTTTGTAGTTTGTAGTTTGCAGTATGGTGCGGTTCGCGATTTTGAGATTTGTGCAGGTTAGCAAATTTGCAAGCTTTCCACCGTTCGCAGCGCGAATGCGCAAAGAGGCCGGCCGGAATGCGGAATGATCCGGAAGGCCTTTTTTGGTACGTAAACCTGCAAGAACAAATATTGCAGCCACTGACAAGGCGCATTCTGCAACCGCATAAACGAGAAGGGTTATTCGATGGTACGGGTACGTCAGGCCTTTTCGCCGTCTGCAGCCCCGCCGACCGCAGACATGCTGACCGTCTTCCACCGCCGCCCCCGACTGTATTTCAACCCCCGTCTCCCAAGCCGCATTTCACTGTAACTCTTAAGCCGCATTTTCAACGCAGCATCCTAAGCTGCATTTCAATGCCGCCTCCCACCGCCGCACTCCACCGCCACCGTTTCACGCATTGCCTAAACAAATGGGGAAAAAAATTGCAAAAGTGCAGCTTTTATGGATCATAAATCGTTCAAAGGACCAAAATCCTGCAAAAATACAGCAATTTTTTCCTGATCACTCCGTTTTGGGTCTTTTTTTGTTAAAAAGATGTATTTTTGCATCAATTTTCTTTGATTGCCCTGAAATCTCCCGAAAAAGATGTATTTTTGCAAGATTTGATTGTCTGCGGCACTTCCATTTACGGCGGTTCGGTCGAGACTTGGTGCATAATCGCACCAAAATATGTGCCGTTGACCTCGTTCGATCGATTGATATACGGAAAAACCGGCCTTACCGCGTTCAACTTCGCCCCGCAACCGAGACACTGCAACGCCGATACGCACACACACTACCACGCCCCGAAATCGTGACACTTCAAACGCTGGTACAACACACGCATGCCCAACCCGAAACCGCGACACTCTAACTCACTTTCCGCTTCAACCCCGCTTCGCCATGTGCCCGTTAATGCGAGCGCGGCACCGCTCCGCAGGGATGGGTATGTGATATAAAATGCCAATAATTAATTTCAACATAAAAAAATATTACAAAATGTATTGACGACATTGAAATAAAACGCTTAATATAGAGCTAAACAAGATAGAGGAAATGGACCGATCCGTACGGGCTGAACTCGGCTTGATTATGGTCACGTTAGGGGAATATGGAATGAAAGACTACCTTGCAAGCTTGACGACGGAGGGGATAAACCCCGACACACAGATGATCGATGAATGCACGACGGAGCAGATGCTTGAATTGCTCAATCGGGAAGACGCCAAGGTTCCGGCTGCGGTCGCAGCGGAAATCCCCCATATCGCACGCGCTGTGGAAGCGCTTTATCAATCGCTGTCAAAAGGCGGCAAAATGTTCTATATCGGAGCGGGAACGTCGGGCCGACTCGGCGTGCTTGACGCATCGGAATGCCCGCCTACGTTCGGCGTCGACCCGTCGCTCGTGCAAGGCTATATCGCCGGCGGCGACCAGGCGCTGCGGACGGCCGTCGAAGGCTGCGAGGACGATGGGGACGAAGGCCGGGCGCTCATTGACCGGATTGGCGTAACGGAGAAGGATGCCGTCATCGGCATCTCCGCAAGCGGCAGCGCGGCGTTCGTGATCGAGGGATTGCGCCGGGCCGCCGAGATCGGCGCTGTCACCATCGGTGTCGTGAACAACAAGAACACGAAGCTGGAGCAAGTTTGCGATATTTGCATCGCGCCGGTCGTCGGACCGGAAGTGATTGCGGGCTCCACCAGACTCAAGGCGGGTACGGCCCAGAAGCTGGTGCTGAACATGCTGTCGACCTGCACGATGGTGAAGCTGGGCAAAACGTACAATAATCTGATGGTCGATCTGAAAGCCAGCAACAAGAAACTGTTCGACCGTTCCTTGCGCATCATCAAAGCGGCGACGGGCGTGGATGACGAGACGGCCGCGGCCTATTTGGCGCAATCGTCCATGGACTGCAAGCTTGCGATCATGATGATCAAATCCGGACTGGACGCCGCGAGCGCGGAGCGCGTGCTCGCCCAGTGCGCAGGCAACCTGAAAGAAGCTATACGCATTTGCACTAAAGTAATGTAAGCAAGCTTTAGGCAAATGTAAGTATATAGACTTTATATTTAAAAGGGAGGATCTTGAGCATGAAAAGAAAAACAAGGTTTGCCGCGGCAGTATTGGCGCTGCTGCTGTCCCTGGGCTTGTTGTCCGCTTGCGGATCGGGCGGCGGCGGCTCTGATTCGGGCGGTTCTACGGGCGAAGGCGCTTCTTCGGGATCGGAAAATTCGGGTTCGGACGCGAAAGATACCATTACGGCGCTGCTTCCCCCGGTATCTCCGAAGTATCAGGAAAATTTCAAACAGATGGAAGCCGATTTCAATAAGCTGTATCCCAACCTGACCTTGAAAATCGAACCGGCCAGCTGGGAAGATATTACCCAGAAGCTCGATACGCAAGTGAATGCGGGAAGTCCGCCGGACCTGGCTTTCATCGGTTCCGACGGCATTTCCAAATACGCGCAGATGGGCATGCTGCTGGATATTAAAGACCTGGCGACACCGGAGATGATCGAGGACTTCGACCCGGCCCCGCTGGAATACATGAAGAAAGGCGACGGGCTGTACGGCTTCCCGGCTTACATGGAGGTTCACGCGCTCGGCGGCAACAAGCAGTTTCTGGAGGAAGCCGGCATCGACTGGAAGAAAGTGCAGCAAGAGGGCTGGACTTACGAAGAATTCCGCGAAGCGATCAAGAAAGGTGTCGTGAAGAACGGCAATGAAACGACCCGCTACGGCTTCGTATTCGCAACGGCGGGCGTCGCTTCCAAAGACTATCTGGGCATTCTCGTCAAGAGCGCCGGCATGCCGTCTCCGTTTACGGAAGATCTGAAATACGCTTACACGAACAAAAACTTCCTCGAAGTGTTGAAAGCGATTCGACAAATGATCGACGACGGCTCCATGCCGAAAGAGTTGAGCTCCGTCGACGCGGGCAAGCGGTGGAATATGTTCCTGACCGGCCAGACGATGATTACGGGCAAAGGGCTTGCCGTATTCGAAAACTCGGCGAACCAGAACAATGCGAAGATCGAAGCGGGTGACGGCAGCGCCGTGAAAGACAGCATCAAAGTGGATTATATCGTGCTGCCTGTGCCGTCGTTCGCCGGACAACCGGCCGTAGCCCATGCGGTCGTGGACGGATATGTGGCGTTCCGCGGCAAGAAGGAGCCGTCCGAAGAGCATAAGGCCAACGTCGTCAAAGCGGCATACTTCCTGGCCAGCGGTCAAGTGGCGGCTGCGACCAACAACGATCTGTTCGCGGCGCATATTACGGACAGCGCCCGGAAAGCGGCGGAAAGCATGGAGACGAACCGCAATCCGGACAACGTTGCGGCCGTCGAGAACATGTTGAAAACCGCAGCCCCGGCTCGCCCCGACATTCCGGTAGAGCTTGGCGCCCAAGCGATCAAAATCGAAAACGAAGTTATCATTCCGAAGCTGCAGGCGCTGCTGGCGAATGAAATTACGCCGGAGGAAATGTACGAAGCGGTCAAGAAGGCTGCGATCGACACGTTCGGCGAAGACGGGGTAGTGAAGGAGTAAGGAGCATGCTCGGATAGCCGCCTACGTCGGGCGGCTATCCGATCTATGTTTTGTGAAGCGGCATCGGAAAGGAGTCCTGCATGATGGCTCAAATGGCATCCATGATCAGAAGACGATTAAACAGAGGAGACGGAGCCTGGGCTTACGCATTCATCGCCGTCGCGCTGACGGTCTTCGCGGTGTTCACCGCCTATCCGGTTGCAAGTGCGTTCATCATCAGCTTTCAGCAATACAGCCCGATGGGCTCTACTTTTATCGGTTTCGACAATTATTCGGACATTTTAAGCAGCGATCTGTTCTGGAAGGCGATCAGGAATACGGTCGTCTACACGGTGCTGACCGTGCCGGTAGCGCTGGTTCTTTCCTTTGCCGTCGCGATCATGATTATGCCGCTCAAGAAGTGGATGCAGACGACGTTCAAGGCGATATACTACCTTCCCGCCGTTGCTTCCGGCGTCGCGTTGTCGGTCGTATGGCTGTGGATTTTCGACCCTTTGCCTAACGGCATCCTCAACCAGTTGATCGGCTGGTTCGGCATCTCCAATCAGAACTGGCTCGGCTCCAGTTCGACCTCGATGTTTTCGCTGGTGCTGATGTCCTGGCTGTCCAGTCACGGCACGAGCATCATTATTTATGTAGCGGCTCTGCTCGGTATTGACGACAGCTACTATGAGGCGGCGGAAATCGACGGCGCGACCTTCCTGCAAAAAATGTGGCACATCGTCATTCCGTGCCTGAAGCCGACGACGCTCTTCCTGCTCGTGACCGGCGTGATCGGTTCGTTCCAGGTGTTCCAGAACGCTTATCTGATGACGGGCGGCGGTCCGAACCACTCCACGACGATGGTCGGCCTTCTCATTTTCGATACGGCGTTCAAATATTTCGAATTCGGCAAAGCCGCGGCGCAATCGCTCATTTTGGCATTCATCATTGCCTTGATCTCGTTTTTCCAATTCAAGTTCATGGGCAAAGACGTTGAATATTAAGGTAGAAGGAGGGAACGGACTTGGCCTTGTACAACAACCATTTGGGAAACCGCACTGCCAGATATATACGCAACACCGTCATCATCGTCCTCCTTCTGCTTTTTGCGCTAGCGACCTTGTTTCCGATTTATTTCATGATCATTTCGTCGTTCGGCGATCCCGTAGAGGCGGGGGCGGTCAGCTATTCGATCTGGCCGGGGAAATTCACGCTGGAATCGTACAAATTTTTCTTCGATTACAGCGAATATTCGTACCGGTGGCTCGGCAACTCGCTCCTCGTCGCCGTCTGCGTAATGGTTTCGAACGTACTGTTTGCCACGATGGCGGGCTATGCTTTCTCCAAAATCCAGTTCCGGGGACGCAATGTGCTGTTTGCCGTGCTGCTCTGCGCCATGATGATTCCGTATCAGGTGACGCAGGTGCCGCTGTACATTCTGATTGTCAACATATTTGAAATTCAAAATACGTACAGCGCGCTGATTTTGCCGTCGCTCGTTACCGTTTATAACATTTTTCTGGCGAAGCAGTTCATGTCGACGATTCCGAAGGAAATATTGGAAAGCGCCAAGGTGGAAGGATGCAGCCAGCTACAGATTTTGTTCCGCATTGTGATGCCGCTCTCCAAAACGGTGATGGCGGTGATGGCGATTCTGACGTTTATGGAAACGTGGAATACGTTCTTTTGGCCGTTTCTGGTCACGAACACGATGGACATGCAGACGATCCAGGTCGGCTTGAAAAACTTCCGCTTCGCCAATACGACCTATTTCGCGCCGATGATGGCGGGCGCCACGATATCCGCTCTGCCGATGTTCGTCCTCTTCTTCAGCTTGCAGCGTTACTTCCTCGAAGGGGTGACGGTCGGGGCGGTCAAAGGCTGACAACGAGACTGGGCGGCAAAAGAAGGAGCGGATTTGAAAGGATCGGCTTAAATTACTGCTTGAAGTAGGATGCGGTATGAAAGTAAGTTCGGTTTGAACAAGGATGAGGCACGAAAGAAAGTTGCGTCATGTAAGGAGGAAGCGGCATGATCGCGAAGTGGGACGACCGATACGCGCCCGAAGTTATCGCCTTGTGGAACCAACAGGCGGTGAAGGACGGCTACAAGGAAATGACGGAAGAGCGGTTCTCCGCCATCTTCCTGCGCAATGCATACTTCGATGCGGACAATACGTTCGTGTGGCTGGAAGACGGCCGCGTCCGGGGGTTCGCCTGCGGCTGTACGGGTGACGATCTGCCTCTCGGCGATGTCGCCGGCTACATCACCTGCATCGTGCTGGCGGACGGCGCGCAGGCGGAAGAGCGTTATGCGGCGCTGCTCGGGGCGCTGGAGGGTCGTTTCCGGGAGAAGGGCAAGCGGCAGGCGGAGGTCTTGTTCTTCAATCCGATGCAGCTGCCGTGGTATATACCGGATACCCCCAGGCACGAGCATAACAACGCGCCGGGCGTGCCGGTCGGCAGCGCGCTGTATAGCTTTCTGCTGCGGCAAGGCTATGCCGAGCGGGCAATCGAATGCGCGATGTATTTGCCGCTTGACGGCTTCGCCGTTCCCGACGATATCCGGGCCAAGGAAGAAAAGGCGGCATCGAATGGCTACCGGGTAGAGCCGTTCGATGCCGCGCGGCACTTCGGTGTCGGGGAGATGCTGGATGCGCTCGGCAACCCGCTCTGGCGCAAGGAAATTGCGCAGAGCGCCGAAGACGGCGTGCCTGTGCTGATCGCGCATCGGGAAGGCCGGGCCGTCGGGTTCGCCGGTCCGGTTATCCGGCAGGAGAACGGGCGGGGCTACTTCGCGGGCATTGGCGTTCATCCGGAGCATGAAGGGCACGGTCTGGGCACGATTCTGTTTTTCCGCCTGTGTGAAGCGTTCCGGCATATCGGCACGGACTACATGTCGCTCTATACCGGAAGCGGCAATCCGGCTATTCGCATTTATGAACGGGCAGGGTTCGCCACGGTGAAGCAATTCGCGGTTATGAGAAAGGAGCTGCAAAAATGAGTGAACGACCGATTACAATATTGGGTATCGGCGCTCATGTGGGCGACGTGGAACTGACGGCGGGAGGCGTATTGGCCAGCCATTCTTTGAAGGGGGACCGCATCGTGACGCTGGCGCTGACTGCCGGGGAGCGCGGCGTGCCGGATTGGCAGGATGTGAACGAATACCGCGAGCAGAAAGTGCGGGAAGCGCATACGTTTGCCGAAATGCTGGGCGGCCGGGCGATCGTGTTCGACGACATTCCGGACGGGGAGCTTCCGGACGATCAAGAGATCCGGCTTCGCGTCTGCGACGTCATCCGCGAAGTGAAGCCGAACATCATCATTACTCACCATCGGAACAGCATGCACAAGGACCATGCGACGACCCACCGGATCGTGAACGACGCGAGATTTTTCGCCGGCTTGCGCGCACTGGAACGGGAAAGGCCCGCTCATTTCGCAGCGAAGCTCTATTATTCGGAGAATTGGGAGGATGCCGTCGATTACGTGCCGTACCTCTATGTGGATTTCGATCAGGAAGCTTACGATTTGTGGATCAAAGCTTTGTCCACGCACTGGTTCGTGACCGGCAGCAAATCGTTCCCGTATCTGGAATATTACAAGCATCTGGCCCGAGTGCGCGGCATCGAGGCGCGAAAGCAGTATGCGGAAACGTTCATGATTCCGCCGGAGACGATGCGTCTTCGTCAGTCCGAGCTGTAGCAGACAAGGGGGAGAGGCGATGATCCGCAACGGCATCGATTGCGTAACGGAGTATGCGCATCTGTTTCGCGGCAAACGCATCGGACTGATCACCTCGCCGACCGGGCTCGCGAACGATTTCCGGTCGACGATCGACATTATGCACCGGGAGTTTCAATTGGCCGCGCTGTTCTCGCCGGAGCATGGCGTACGGGGAAACCTTGAAGCGGGCGCACTCGTGGACACTTATCAGGACCCCGCCACCGGCGTACCGGTATACAGCCTTTACCGCCAAGACTCCAAGCGGCTGACGCCGGAAATGCTGGACGAGGTCGATATGATCGTCTACGATATTCAGGATGTCGGCACCCGTTACTATACTTTTATTTATACGATGCTGTACGCTTTGGAAGATTGCGCGGCGGCGGGCAAGCCGTTTGTCGTGCTCGACCGGATCGATCCGCTGGACGGGGTGACGGTGGAGGGGAATATTTTGAAGGACGGCTTCCGTTCGTTCGTCGGCAATTATCCGCTCGCTGTCCGCTACGGCCTTACGGCCGGCGAGGTGGCGGTGATGGCGAACAGTGAGATGAAATGGAACGCCGAGCTCCATGTCGTGCGCTGCGAAGGATGGGATCGCGCGATGCTGTTCTCCGATACCGGATTGGTGTGGATTCCGCCATCCTTAGGAATTCCTCGCTTTCATACGGCGCTGCTGTATCCCGGCACATGTCTGTTCGAAGGGACGAACGTATCGGAAGGACGGGGGACGGCGGCGCCGTTCGAAATGATCGGGGCGCCATTCATCGATCCGGATCTGCTGGCCGGCGAGATGAATCGGAAGCGGCTTCCCGGCGTATACTTCCGCCCGGTCTATTTCAAGCCGACGGCTTCCAAGCATCAGGGCGAAATGTGCGGCGGCGTCCATGTGCATGTGCTTGACGAGCGCGCTGTTCGCCCCGTGGAGACGGGCTTGACGCTGCTGTTTACGATCAAGGAGCTGTTCGAACCGTTTGCGTTTCTGCCGCCGGTTCGCGAGGGCGGCAGACCTTTCATCGATCTGCTGTGCGGAGACAGCGTGTACCGGAACGAGCCGGTCGATGTCGCCGGCCTGCTCGGACAGTTCGCGGAAGAGAGCCGCGCGTTCGCGGAGAGAAAGCGGCAGTACCACCTCTATTGACAACGGAGTGATCCCTGTATGCGATATGTTGCCGGAGCGGACGGCGGCGGCACGAAGACCGCCGTCACCGTCGCCGACGAGACGGGCGCGGTTGTCGGCACGTTCGACGCGGGCCCGCTGAACTATAACGGACAGGACGAGGCGGGATTCGCCGCGACGATTCGCGACGTGTGCCGCGGCATTGCGGAGCGGTGCGGCGAGCTGGACGCTTGCGTGCAGCTGTGCGTCGGCGCCGCCGGCATCAGCAATCCCGCCGTAAGCGGTCTGCTGACGGCGCGGCTGAAGGAAAACGGCTACCGGGGCGGTCTTATTCTGGCCGGCGACCACGAGACCGCGCTATGCGGCGCGCACGAAGGGCTGCACGGCATCATTCTGATCGCCGGTACCGGCTCGATCTGCTACGGCCGCCATCCGTCCGGCCTGACGCATCGCGCCGGCGGATTCGGTCATCTGATCGACGACGAAGGAAGCGGCTACAGCATCGGCCGCGACATCCTCTCCGCCGTCGTCCGCTCCGCAGACGGCCGGGAAGCTCCCGGCATCCTGACGGAGCTTGTCTATGAGCGGCTGCAAATCGGTTCGGTCGGCGAACTGATCGGCTTCGTCTACGACAAGCGGACGGGCAAGAAGGACATCGCGGCATTGGCGCCGCTGTTGTCGGTCGCCTGCGAGACGCTGGATGCGGCGGCGCTGCGCATCGCGGACAAGAACGCGGCGGCGCTCGCCGAGCTGGCGTTCGCCGTGATCGGGCGCCTGGAAGCGGCGGAAGCGGAGCGAGGCGAGACCGGGGCAGCGTGCGAAGCCGGGGAATCGGAGCGCCGCTGGCCGGCGCCGTTCCGGCGGGAGATCGCGCTGGCCGGCAGCGTTCTCGCCCGCAACCGCCGCGTGCGCGAAGCGGTCGTCGGCCGCATCGCCGGGCGCCATCCCGGCTGGCGCTGCATCGATCCGAAGCGGGACGCGTCGTACGGCGCCATGCTGCTGGCGCTGGAGGCGCTCCGTTCGCCGTCCGGCGGCGGGGAGGGAAAGCGATGATCCGCTGGGAAACCGACCGGCCGTATGCGATCGCGGTCGGTCTCATGTCGGGCACGTCGCTGGATGGCATCGACGCCGCGGTCGTCCGCATCGAAGGAAGCGGTCTGGCGTCCCGGGTGTCGCTGCTGCATTTTGAATCCCGCCCGTACGACGACGCCTTGCGGGAGAGATTGAAGGCGCTGTGCGATCCGGCGTCCTCGGATGTAGCTTCCATATGCGGCATGAACGCCTATCTCGGCGAGCTGTTCGCCGATGCGGCCGCCGCAGCCGTCCGGGAGGCGGGACTATCGCTGGACGAGATCGATTTCGTCAGCTCGCACGGCCAGACGATCTGGCATATGCCGGACGCGCTGCCCGCCGATCCGTATCTGGTCCGCTCCACCTTGCAGATCGGCGATCTGTCGGTGCTGGCGAAGCGGACGGGGCGGCCGGCGGTAGGCGATTTCCGGCCGGCCGACCTGGCCGTCGGCGGACAAGGCGCGCCGCTTGTGCCGTACGGCGACCTGATTTTGTTCGGCCACCCGGCCAAGGGGCGCATCCTGCAGAACATCGGCGGCATCGGCAACTGCACCGTGCTTCCGCCGGGAGCCGGCCTGCAGGATGTGATGGCGTTCGACACCGGCCCGGGCAACATGGTGATCGACCAGACGGTGCAAACGCTGAGCGGCGGCAAGCTGAGCTACGACGAGGGAGGGGCGTGGGCGGCGCAAGGCACGGTCGACGAAGCGCTTGTCGCGGAACTGATGTCGCATCCGTATTTCCGCCAGCCGCCGCCCAAGTCGACCGGCCGCGAGCTGTTCGGCGCCGCTTACGCGTCCGCCTTTCTGGCGCGGGCGGCGGAACGCGGCCTGGCCCCCGCCGACATCGTGGCGACGGCCACCGCCTTCACGGCGCATTCCATCGCCGACGCCTGCCGCCGTTTCGCCATGCCGCACAGCCGCATTGACGAGCTGATCGTCAGCGGCGGCGGTGCTCATAACCGCACGCTGATGGCGATGCTCGCCGCCTTGCTTCCGGAGCAGGCCGTGCTGCAGGCCGGTGCGTTCGGCGTGCCGGAAGACGCCAAGGAGGCGGTCATTTTCGCCCTGCTCGGGCACGCCTTCCTGCTCGGCAACTGCAACAATGTACCGGCCGCGACCGGCGCCTCGGCTCCGACCGTGATGGGCAAGCTGGCGCTGCCCTGAGGGCGGGTGCGTGGAATTCTCCTCTAAAATCAAGCCGTCCTTACGCCGAAAATATGTGTATACTTCCGAAAAGAGGGGACATGGCAACATGCACAATCGGCGGAAAGGATTGCTAAAGTATTTCAGTCTGGCAGCAGGCAGCATCCTGTTATCGCTGTGGCTGCCGCATGCCGCGTTTGCGGAACCGGTGCCGGTCGACAGCTTGCTGCCGGAAAGAAGCGAGAAGGAGATCGCGGCAAAGTGGAATCAATGGATGAAGAACGCGCATGATGCGGGAGACGGCGCCTTCGCCGAAATCCCTAGCAGCAAGTCGCCTTACCGGGCGGGCAAGCTGAAGGACGGCTATTTGGAGAAAGGATTGAACGCCGCTAATTTCTACCGCTTTGTCTCCGGCCTGCCGGCCGATCTGGTGCTGGACGAATCGTTGAACCGGCAAGCCCAGCACGGCGCGGTGACGATCGCCGCCAACGGGCGGCTGACCCACAATCCCGTCCAGCCGGAGGATATGCCGCAAGACTTCTTCGAATTGGGGGAGAAATCGGCCGGCAGCTCCAATATTTACTGGACGACAAGCGGTACGGACAACGTACTGGTGCGGAGCGTAGAGGCTTATATGGACGATTCCGACAGCTCGAATATCGATCGGGTCGGCCATCGCAGATGGATTTTGAGCCCTCAACTGAAGCGGATCGGCTTCGGTCTCGCCGCCGCGAGCAACGGGAAACAGGACGGATATTACAGCGCCATGCAGGTGTTCGATCAGAGCAGGGAAGGCCAGCTCGATTTCAATTACATCCTGTATCCGAACAAAGGCGCGTTTCCGCTCGATGTTTTTGAGGGGAATCAGGCCTGGTCGGTACATTTGAACCCGTCCCGCTTTCAGCAGCCCGAGCTGTCCGACGTCCGGGTGGAATTGACCCGGCTCAGCGACCGGAAAACATGGGTGTTCGACGAGAAGACGCGGAAGGAGACGAGATCCTCTTCCCGGTCCGCTGCTGACGGGCTGTATTTCAATGTCGACACCGCCCGTTACGGCTATACTTACGGCATCATCTTCCGTCCGGACGAGACGCAATTGATCGAGGATGGTGAAAGGTTCGCGGTACGGATCACGGGTTTGAAAAAAACGGACGGAACGGACGCGGAGATCGCGTACGAAACCCGGTTCTTCCGCGTCGAGCCGATCGAGAAAGGACAGCTTACCGGATTGTTTCCCGAAAAGGCCGAGCTGTCCGTCAAGGTCGGGAGCGAGCTGAAGCTGCCGGCCATTCATGCAGTATATGAAAACGGCTTGAGCGTGGACGTCAAATCGAAAGCGGCTTATAAGACGGACTCCGACAAGATCCGTATCCAAAACGGTGCGGTGATGGGCTTGAAGCCGGGCCAGGCGGATATCGTCGTCCGTTACGAAGGACGGACGGCCACGCTTCGGGTGAACGTCTACACGATGCCGGCCATCAAAGATATAACAGGACATTGGGCTGAAGAACAGATCCGATGGGCAGTCGAGCGGGAAATGGTCAAAGGCTATGCCGACGGCACGTTCAAGCCGAACAAGCAGGTGAGCGAAGCCGAATTTTTGGCGATGCTGTTCACCTTGTATGCCGATGACAGCGTGATTCGCGGCATGGATCGTACCGGCAAGCCAAGCAAAAGTCTCGGCGTATGGAGCGACCGGTACTATTGGTATGCGAAAAGGCTGAACCTGGATGTCGACAAAAGCGTCATGGATGCGAGGCGGCGCAATCGCGCCATTACCCGGGCGGAGGTGGCGCAGATCGTCGCCGGCCTGAGCGGCAAAAACTACGCGAACGACGACGATGCGATCCGCTTTTTGCTCAATATGGGCTTCTCTTCCGGCAAAACGTCGGCTACTGTGAAAGGCTATGCAGGGAAAGACCGGCTGACCCGCGCCGAAGCGATCGTATTTTTGAAAAACTTGCAAGATCAGGGATTTCGCCTGACGTTCCGGCCTACCGCAATAACCGTCATGACCGAGAACGAGAAGAAGGGCGGACTTCCCGACCGGACGGTGAAAGTGACCTATCAGACCGACCGGAAGCTGATCGTCAGGGGGGCGTTCGCCGAAGCGGCGAACCGGACGATTAAGGTGGAGGTCCACGCTTCGACGCAGGACGGCGAACATATCGAAACGCTCCAAACGAAGGGCGATGCCTACGGCAATTTCACGGTGACGTTCGAGCGGATCGATGCGGATGACGCGAGCATCTATGTCTCTACCCGGGACGATCTGGCCTATTACATTTCGGCGAAACCCGGCCAATCGGCCATTGTGATGTACTAGACCGCAGCGAAACGGGGCGAAAACGGGGCGTCCCGAGCGAGCGGCGACCGCAGGCGGAAAAATGATAGGTTGTGGAATTTCGGCAATTGCAGCTTGCGATAAACCGATATAAACTGACGTCTGATCAAGGCGTCAGTTTTTTTATATGCACAGGACGTATGAAACCGCTCACGATACATTGTCCGGAAACGACGCGGCAGCTTGTTGCCGACCGCCGGTTCGGCTATAACAGATGAAAAAGGGAGGAGGATGGCGGATGACCAAAACATGGTTTCGCCGTTTGCTGCTTTCATATCTGCCGGTCTTTTTTATCGTCATTACCATTCTGTTCATCCTGTTTTTTCAAACGCTGAACGAACTGACCCGCAGGGAAGCGATGAAAGCGAACGACTTTCTGGCGCAGCAGGTGGTGCGGCTGACGGACAACGCGTTGAGAAGCATCGAATACCGGGTCGTTCGTGAAATATTGGCAAACGAGGACGTTCAGCGTTTCTTCAGCCGGACATCGATGGATGTGCTCGCCAACATCAGAGCCCAGGCGGTCATGGACGACCTCAAATTCAACTATCCCGTCATCGATTCGATCTATTTTGTCCGGTTCAGCGACGGATTCATCTTCGGGGACGCTCCGCGGTCGGCCGAAGAGTTCGGGGACGCCCCCTTCATCCGGGCTTACGCCGCCGCCCCCGCGGGAACGAAATGGTCGGACGCCCGCAAGTTTCAGGCGTTTGCCGACTCCGATCCGGTCGATGTCGTCACGATGGTGAAGAGCGTGCCCTACAACCGGAGCGAGCGGCAGGGATATTTTGTAGTGAACGTCAGCCTGGCCAAGCTGAAGGAAACGGTCGGGCAAATGTACAACCCGGATATTTCCCTAGTCAAGATGCTGGACCGCCAAGGCAACGACTTGCTCGGCGCGCAGCCGGCAGGCCGAACGGAAGAGAGCGGCGGCGCAGGCTCGGGTACCGTGCTGTCCAGTTATGTATCCCCGTATACGGGTTGGGAAATTGCAAGCGGCCTGCATGACCGCAACGGTCTGAAATGGACGCTTTCTTTTTATTATACATGGGTCGTTTTTGCGCTGATCGTCGCGATGCTCGGCATCATATGGGTCGTGCTGGTCACGAAGCGGAACTACAAGCCGATCCGTCAGCTGGTCTCCCTGATCGAGACTTATTCCGCCAAACCCGACCATGCGGCCGGAGACAAAAACGGAGAGTTCAGCTTCATCCGCAGTACGCTGGAAAGCCTGATGAACGAATCGAGGCTGTTTCAGAAGCGGTATCGGGAGCGGCTCATTATGCAGCGGCGCTATCACTTTCATCAGGTGCTGGAAGGAAACGAGCAGCTTAGCGAGCTGGAATGGATGGCCGAACTGAGCCAATTCCATCTTCGGGTGGAGGGAAAAACGGCAACGGCATTCATCGTGGAAATCGACGATTATGACGGTTTCGCCGGGACGTACGGCGAACGGGACCGGTCTTTGCTGAAATTTATTTTGTACAGCGCCGTTCACGAAACGGCCAAGCTGCACGGGGCGGCCGTCTGGGCGGAGTGGTCGACGGACCGCCGCCTGTCCCTTATCCTGTGGACGGCCGGGCCGGACTCCGCACAGCAAAGCGCCGCGATTTTGGAAGAATGCAGAAGGTGGATCGGGCGCCATGTCAGCTTTACGATTACGGCGGGCCAGGGCGGGCCGGCCACGACGCTGGAGGAAACGCGCCTGTCCTACCAGACGGCAGGCCAATGTCTGCAATTCAAAGCGGTGCTCGGCGCCAACCGTCTGATCGCCGCGAAAGATACGGTCAGGCCGCAGAAGGAGCCGCAGGAATGGTTCAAAACGATTTACCTGCTGTCCCCGTCGCTCCGTATGGCCGATCCCGAATGGCGCGCTCATATCGACCTGTTTTTCCGCCAAATCCGCGAAGCGGTACTGCCCCGGAGAGAAATAGAAAACGTGATGCAGTTTTTCGTCCAGCATTTGGACGGCGAAGTATCGGAGCAGTCGAAGGACTACCGGGCGATCTGGAGCGATATCCGGCGCGAGCTGCAGCAGCTTGCCGGCCGGTGGGATACGCTTGACGGTCTGCAGCGGGAGTGCGTCCGCATCTTCGACGCGATGACCGGGCGGATTCAGGAACTGCGGGAGTCGCACCGAAGCAGGGCGCTCATGCTTCAAATCCGTGACTACATTGAGCGGCATTTTGCCAATCCGGAGCTGTCGCTCGATTACTTGAGCGGCAAGTTCCAAGTCAATCCGAAATATCTCAGCAAAATGTTCAAGGATGAAACCGGCGAAAACTTCGTCGATTTTCTGATCGGGCGGCGGATCGAACAGGCGAAAAAAATGCTGCTGGAAACGGAAAAGCCGATGCAGACGATCAGCAGCGAGGTCGGGTACTACAATTACAATTCGTTCAACCGCGCGTTCAAAAATGTGGTGGGGGTGTCGCCGAGAGATTACCGCAAGCAGATGTGCGGGACGAACAAGGAAGTCGCCCCGGTCGGCGAAAACGGAGTAGCGGCGGAATATGGATAACTTCGCGGCGCGGGGCCGGTTTGGCGTGGCTGAACGAAAAAAGGCGAAACGGCGAATCTTGTGCATTGCCGTTGCCCTTTCCGGTCTTCTACAATTCGGATTGCGGCGACCACGATCGCGGGCCGCGGCAACCGCGACAACGGTCGGACGCCATGACGTGCGAAGGAGGGCTGCGAATGGGTCGCGGGTTATCGCCCCGCCAAAAAATACGGAGGCACTGGGAGCTGTATCTTCTCATACTTCCGCCGGTTCTGTATTTGATCATTTTCAAATATGTGCCCATGTTCGGCGTTCAAATCGCCTTCAAGGATTTCAACGTCGTGCAGGGGATATGGGGAAGCCCGTGGGCCGGGTTGAAGCATTTCGAAGCTTTTTTCCAATCTCCGAATTTCAGGCTGATCATCCGAAATACGATCGTCATCAGCTTCTACTCGCTCGTTGCCGGATTTCCCGTCCCGATTTTGCTGGCGCTCGCTTTGAACGAAATTCGCAACGGGCTGTTCAAGAAATCGGTGCAGATGATTACGTATGCGCCGCATTTTATTTCCACGGTCGTGATGGTGTCGATCGTCATTCTGATGCTGACGCCGCATGTGGGGGTCGTAGACAGGCTGTATTCGCTGTTCGGACAAGACATGACCAATTTTATGGGCATACCGGAATATTTCAAATCGATCTACGTCTGGTCCGGCGTTTGGCAGGAAATGGGATATGCGTCCATCATTTACATGGCCGCGCTGGCGAGCGTCGATCCTGCGCTGTATGAGGCCGCCAAGATGGACGGGGCGCCGAGATGGCGGAAAATCGTGCACATCGATCTGCCTTCGCTCATTCCGATAACCGTCATCCTGCTTATTCTTAATCTCGGCAACATCATGAATGTCGGCTTCGAAAAAATATTTCTGATGCAAAATCCGCTCAATCTGAGCTCGTCGGAAGTGATATCAACCTATGTTTACAAAGTCGGGCTTGTCGGCGCCAACTTCAGCTTCTCCACGGCGGTCGGCCTGTTCAACTCCGTTGTCAATCTGGTGCTGCTGATCGCGGTCAACTTCTTTGCAAGGAAGGCATCGGAGACGAGTCTGTGGTAAGGGGATGCGCATGATGATCAAAGCGGGAATCAAGGAGTCGTTCGGGGATCGTATTTTTCTCCTCGCCATCTATGTTTTTCTGACGCTGGTCATGCTGGCGGTGCTTTATCCGCTCGTCTATATCGTCAGCTCGTCGTTCAGTTCGCCGCGCGCGGTCGTTTCCGGACAAGTGTGGCTGTTTCCGGTCGAATTCAGCCTGCGGGCGTACAAATCGATATTCCGCAGCTCGCAGCTGATGACCGGTTATTACAACACGGTGGTGTACACCGTTTTTGGCACGCTGATCAATCTGGCCTTTACGATTCTGATGGCGTATCCGCTGTCGGTGCGGCAATTTTACGGACGCCATCTGTTTATGACGCTGCTGATGATCACGATGTTTTTCAGCGGCGGGCTCATTCCGACCTATCTGCTTGTCAAGGAGCTGAATATGCTCGATACCCGCTGGGCGATGTGGCTGCCGGGCGCCTTGTCGGTCTTCCAGGTGATCGTCGCGCGCACGTTCTTTCAGTCTTCCATCCCGCAAGAGCTGGCGGAAGCGGCACAGATGGACGGCTGCCGGGACACCCGTTACCTTGTCAGCGTCGTGCTGCCGCTGTCGAAACCGATTATCGCCGTCATGACGCTCATGTACGCGGTCGGGCATTGGAACGCCTACTTTGACGCGCTCATCTATTTGCGGTCGGAGAAGCTGTTTCCGCTTCAGTATGTGCTGCGGAACCTGCTGATTCTGAATGCGGCCGATCCGGAGATGCTGGCCAATACCGCGGCCAAAATCCGGGATCAAGGCTTCGAGCAGGCGCTCAAATACGCCCTGATCGTCGTCGCATCGGTGCCGGTGCTGATCATGTATCCGTTCGTGCAGAAGCATTTTGTAAAAGGCGTCATGATCGGCTCGCTGAAAGGATGACCTAAGCGCCGACAGTCTCCGCGAGCGGGGCTGCCCATTTGCTGCGATGGCTTGCCTCCAGCGGACGGCGCTGCTGTATGCAATGGCGCAACCGACTGCAATGGGTGCTGCCGTCTGCAATGCGACGCCGTCTACAATGGTGCCACCGTATGCAAAGGGCGCAGTCGTATGAAACAGGTGCAGCCGTATGCAACAGGTGTAGCTGTTTGCAATGGCGATGCCGTATGAAACAGGTGTTGCCGTGTGCAATGCGACGCCGTATGCAACAGGTGTTGCCCGTTTGCAATGCGACGCCGTATGCAACAGGTGCAGCTGTTTGCAATGGCGATGCCGTATGCAACAGGTGCTGCGGTCTGCAATGGCGATGCCGTATGCAACTGGCACAGCCATCTGTAATGGGCGCAGCTTGTCGGACGGCGTCTGAAGATGACTTTTCCAAACTGAGGAGGGGTAATATGAAGCGATCGCTTTGGGTCAGAATGGCATGGATATTCGGTCTTGCCGGTCTAATCGCCGTGTTGTCGGCTTGCAGCAAGAGCGGCGGCGGCAGCGCCGGAGAAGGCGGTCCGGCCGGATCGGGCGGGACAGCTTCCGGCGGCGAAACGTCCGGTCCGGTGACGATGACGTTCTTTGCTCCGCAAGGCAAGGCGCCATGGGAGGACAACAGCTACACGAAGCATATAGAGGATATGTTTCATGTCAAAATCAAATGGGATCTGGCCCCGTCCGACGCGCTGACAGATCGGCGCCAGCTGCTTTTGGCGAGCGGCGACTATCCGGAAGTATTCCTGGAAGGGAAATTGTCGTACAACGATGTGCTGACTTACGGCAAGCAGGGCGTCTTTCTCCCGCTGAACGATCTGATCGAGCAATACGCGCCGAATATCAAGGCGATGATGGAGAAGAAGCCTTATTTCAAAGACGCGATTACGGCGCCGGACGGCAATATTTATGCTTTGCCGCGCCTGAACGAATGCTACCACTGCACGTTTGCGCAAAAGTTCTGGATCAATAAAGAATGGCTGGATACGCTGGGCCTCGACATCCCGACAACGACCGACGAGCTGTATACCGTGCTGAAAGCTTTCAAGGAACAAGACCCGAACCGCAACGGCAAGGCCGACGAAATTCCGCTCACGGGGGCGCCGAAAAAATATGTGTGGAACGGCAATATCGACGCCTTTCTGATGAATGCCTTTATCTATAACGACAACAACAAGTATTTGATCGTGGAAAATGGCAAGGTCAGCTTTGCGGCGAATCAGGAAGGCTGGAAGCAGGGCCTGGCGTACATGAACAAGCTGTACAAGGAAGGGCTGATCGATCCGGCCGCCTTCACGCAGAACGATCAGGCGCTCGGACAGCTCGGCAACCGCGAAGGCGACGAACTGGTCGGTTCGATTACGACCGCGCTCGTCAGCTATCTCGTCACCCCGTACGATCCGAATGCGACCCGGCATAAGCATTGGGTTATCGTGCCGCCGCTCAAAGGTCCGGAAGGTGTTCAGCTTGCCGGTATGACGCAAGGTATCGGCGACTTCCAGTTTGCGGTCACCAATAAAGCGACGGAAGAACAGCGGATCGCTGCGATCAAAATCGCGGATTACGCGTTCAGCGAGGAAGGCGCCTTGCTGAGCGAATATGGCACCGAAGAGGGTACGGGGTGGAAGAAAGCGGAGGAAGGCGAGAAAAATATCGATGGCGCTCAGGCCAAATACAGCTTCAGCGGCCTTCCGGAAGCCGATCCCGACCAAATCCGCAATGACAGCTGGTCACTTATGGGCCCGAAAGATTTGTCCAAGGAATTCCGTGATTTGTTCGCAGTGGGACAAGATCCGCTCACGCCGGAAGGCTACGAGACGCGTCTGGCGCAGGCGACGAATGCGTACGCGCCGTACGCGCCGGCCGAGGCGTATCCGACCGGCGTATTCATCCGACCCGAGGATGCGGACGCCGCCTCGCAGCTGACAACGGCCATCCAGGATTACGTTCAGTCCAATATGGCCCAGTTCATTATCGGCAGCCTCGATATCGAGAAGGATTGGGAGGCGTATGTCAAAGGATTCGACGGGCTCAATCTGGCCCGTTATATCGAGATTTACCAGAACGCGATCACGAAAGAGTAGCAGTGCTGCCGCCGGCTTCGGGGGCTTCCGGCGAATCGGCAAAGCGCACCCCGCGGGTGCGCTTTTGCCGTACGGCGGAAGCGCCGTCTCAGGCGATAGGGCCCTGCCTCAGGCGATAAGGCCCTGCAGGTTCGCAAAGGGCCGAGCGGCGGGGCTGGCGCGAGGCGATAGGCAGCAGGTATGCAATAGTCCGCATGTGCAGGCCAGTGTGAAGCAATAGCCCTGTATGCAGTTAGACCCCCATGCC